>NZ_JBHZAH010000034.1:0-42780 GCF_042754225.1 Rhodococcus sp. NPDC059234 | reverse complement strand
GCCGCGGCCACCGCGGCCGCGTTCTGACGCGCCGCCATCGCGCGTTCGGCGCGGGCGCGGGCGTCGCGTTCGGCCTGCGCCGCGCGACGCAGCGAATCCGCCTTGCCGCGAACCGATTCGGCCCGTTCCTCGGCGGTGCGTAGGGTCAGCCGAGCCTCGACCTCGACCGCCCGGACCTCGGCGACGGCGGCGGCCGCCGCCTCCCGCTCACCGCTGCTCGGGTCGCCGGCGGTCGGGTCGCCGTCCGCGGACTGCTCCTGCTGGGCCAGCGCGAGGCGTTCCTCGAGCTCACGCAACGCCGCGACCGACTCCTCGCGGCCCGCCTCGGCGGTTGCACGCTGGGCGGCGAGCCGGTCCGACTCGGCGTGCGCGGCCCGGGCCACCTGGCCGAGCCGTCCCAACTGCTCGTAGATCGCGGACATCGCGGCATCGGACTCGTTGAGCGCGGCCAACGCCTGTTCCGCCGTCTCGGTCCGGTCCGCGCGTTCCGCCTCGGCGCCCGCCAACGCGGCGGCCAGTTCCTCCGCGCGGCGTTCGGCGTCGGCGAGCCCGGCGGTGGACGCGTCGATCGCGGACTGCACCTCGAGGGTGGACGGCCTGCGGTCCGAGCCGCCGGTCATCCAGCCGGCGCCGGCCAGGTCGCCGTCCCGGGTGACGGCACGCAGATGCGACTGCGCGGCAACAAGTTCCGCGGCGGCATCGAGGTCTTCGACCACCGCGACCGTGCCGAGCAGGGCGGTGAGCGCACCGGCCATGTCGGCGGGGTGTTCGATCAGCTCCAGCGCCCGATACGCCCCCTCGGGCAGCCGGTCGGCAGGGATGGACACCGCGGCGGTGCCGCCGATGACCAGGGCCGCACGACCACCGTCACCCGCCTTGAGCGCGCGCACTGCCTCGCGCGCCGCGCCAACGGATTGCGCTGCGACGGCATCGGCTGCGGGCCCGAGGGCCGCGGCGATCGCCACCTCGAAACCCGAACGGATACGCAGCAGCCCGGCCAGCGGGCCGACGAGGCCGTCGCCGGGGTGGTGCTCGACGAGCCAGGCGGCACCGTCCTTCTGCTGCAGGCCGATCGAGAGGGCGTCGATACGGGCGCGCAACGAGGCGACCTGCTGTCCCGCGGCGCGCTCGGCGTCCTGAAGCTCACCGACCCGGGCGGTCGCCGACTCGAGTGCGGCGGTGGCGCGTTCGTGGTGCGAGTCCAGCCCGAGTTCGCCCGCGTCGAGGTCGCCGATCTTCTCCTGGACGGTCTCGAACTCGGACTGCGCGGCGTCGCCGCGGGCGCGGGCCTCGTCGATCGCCACCGAGAGGCGCGCGACCTCCGAGTCGACGGAATCGGCCCGGCTGCGGAGGGTGTCGACCTGACCGGAGAGGCGGGCGAGACCCTCGCGCCGGTCTGCGATCGCGCGCACCGCGGCCAGGTGGGCGCGCTCGGCGGCGGCGGACGCCTCCTCGTAGTGGGTCAGCTGCTCCTTGGCGGCGTCGAGGGTAGCCCTGGCGATCTCGAGCGCCTCGAGCAGTTCGGCCTCCTCCGCCGCGACCCGCTCGGCCTGCGCCTCGAGCTGCTCGGGGTCCTGACCGCGTCCGACGGTGGGTGCGGCGTCGAGGTGCCGGGCACGTTCGGCGGCGATCCGGATGGTGGCGTTGACCCGTTCGGCGAGGGCGGAGAGCTGGAACCAGGTCTGGCCCGCGGCCTCCGCGCCCGGGGTCAGTCGGGCGAGGGCCTGCTCGTGCTGGCCGAGTTCGGTGGAGGCAGCCTCGAGTTCGGCCTGCACGTGCTCCTGCTGTGCACGCGCCATCGCCTCGTCCTGGGCCTGCGAGGCCATTTCGGCCCGGCGGGTGACCAGGTCGTCGGCGACGAGTCGCAGCCGAGCGTCGCGCAGGTCGGCCTGCACGGTCTGCGCTCGGCGCGCCACCTCCGCCTGCCGGGCGAGCGGTTTGAGCTGCCTGCGCAGCTCGGTGGTCAGGTCGGTCAGGCGGGCCAGGTTGGCCTGCATGGCATCGAGCTTGCGGACCGCCTTTTCCTTGCGCTTGCGGTGCTTGAGGACGCCGGCGGCCTCTTCGATGAATGCCCGCCTGTCCTCGGGGCGGGACTCGAGGATCGCGGCGAGCCGGCCCTGACCGACGATCACGTGCATCTCCCGGCCGATGCCGGAGTCCGACAGCAGTTCCTGCACGTCCATCAGTCGGCAGGAGGAGCCGTTGATCTCGTACTCGCCGGCGCCGTCGCGGAACATCCGGCGGGTGATGGAGACCTCGGAGTACTCGATCGGCAGCGCGCCGTCGCTGTTGTCGATCGTCAACGTCACCTCGGCGCGGCCGAGTGCGGCCCGACCGGTGGTGCCGGCGAAGATGACGTCCTCCATCTTGCCGCCGCGCAGCGCCTTGGCGCCCTGCTCCCCCATCACCCAGGTGAGGGCGTCGAGAATGTTCGACTTGCCGGACCCGTTCGGGCCGACGACACAGGTGATACCGGGCTCGAACCGCAGAGTCGTCGCGGATGCGAAGGACTTGAAGCCCTTCAGCGTCAGACTCTTGAGATGCATGGCGAATGACGTTACTGCACCGCACCGACCGAATCGGCCATTGAACACCCCGCCGAGGCGCTTCCCCGACCATCGCCCGCGCTGCGGCGGCGACTTACCCCTGCCCGCCCGCCGGCGGGGAGCCCACCGTGAACTTCGCCCCGAACGGATCGGTGACCTCCGCGGTCCTCCCGTACGGCATGTCCGTCGGGTCGAGTGCGGTGCCTCCGTTCGCGCGGGCAGCGGCAACGGCCGCATCGGCGTCGGCAACCTGGAACAGCGTGCCCCAGGCCGACGCGGGCGCGGTCGGGTCTCCCAGGATGCCGCCGATCTCGTGCCCGTCGGGTCTGCGCAGGAACGTGAAGTCCATGCCGGGCAGGTCGGGGTTTCCGTCCAACGTGAAGTCGAACACCGTGGCGTAGAACTCGCGTGCCGGGCCCGGGATGGGCGTCACCAGGTCGTTGCGGAGCAGCGTGTTCGGCTCGTTGACCAGTTCGCAGCCGACGTGCGCGAATCCCCGCCACAGCCCGAACTGTGCGCCGGACGGGTCCCGCAGGATCGCCATTCGTCCCTCGCCCATCACGTCCATCGGCTCCGCCAGCACGATGCCACCCGCGTCGGCGGCCCGCGCGACCGTCTCGTCCACGTCGGCGGTGGCCAGGTAGACGCTCCACCAGAAGTCCGTCGCGCTCGGGTCGGGATTCGGCATCAGGGCCGCGACCTTCTTTCCCCGCAGCAGGCACATCGTGTAGCGCCCGACCTCCTCGGGTCCGACATCGAACTCCCACCCGAACACCGAGCCGTAGAACGACATCGCGCGGTCGAGGTCGGGGATGCCCAGGTCGATCCAGGTGGGGGTGCCAAGAGGTTGGTTCGTCGTGACGGCGCTCATCGCTACTCCTGAAATGTCGGGACTCGCTCGTGAACTGTCGACTGCGATCTCGACGCTAGCCGCCCGTACCGACACGGACGAGGTGAAGCGCACTTCGCGGGTGCACTAATCTGCCCCGAGTGATCGACGACTCGGCGGGGACCGCCAAAGGACTGCGAACCGGCGCGCTGAGCCTGACTTCGAGCGTGGTGATCGGCGTCGCCTCCGCAGGTCCCGCCTACAGCATCGCGGCGACACTGGGACTCGTCGTCGCGGCCGTGGGCCTGCAGGCGCCGGTCGTGGCCCTGCTCGCGTTCGTGCCGATCCTGTTCGCCGCCCTCGGCTACAAGGAACTCAACGCCGCCGATCCGGACTGCGGGACCACCTTCGTCTGGGCGACCCGCGCGTTCGGTCCCGCCTGGGGCTGGATGTCGGGCTGGGCGATCGTCGTGGCGGACGTGCTGGTGATGGCGAGCCTGGCGCAGGTCGCGGGCCAGTACACCTTCCTCGTGTTCGGCGCCGAGGGCATCGGGCACGACCCGACCAACGTCTGGGTGCTGACACTGGGCGTCGTGTTCATGGTCGCCATGACGCTCCTGTGCTTTCGCGGCATCGACATCTCCGCGCGCTTCCAGTCCGTCCTGCTCACCGTCGAATTCGTCGCACTGGTCGTGTTCGCTGCGGTGGCGCTGGCACGGGTGTGGCTCGGCAATGCGGGCGCGGCCGCACTGACGCCGCAGTGGAGTTGGTTCAACCCCATGGAGGTCGGTTCGTTCTCCACGTTCGTCAACGCGATCCTGCTGATGGTGTTCATCTACTGGGGCTGGGACTCGGTGGTCTCGGTCAACGAGGAGACGGTCGACGCCCGCCGCACCCCGGGCCGGTCCGCGGTGATCTCGACCGTGGTCCTCGTCGCGCTCTACGTTCTGGTCACCGTCGCCGCCCAGTCCTTCGCGGGCGTCGGCGAGGAGGGCACCGGCCTGGCGAACCCCGAGCACTTCGACGACTTCTTCGCCGCGTTGGGCACCGCGGTGTTCGGCGAGGGTCTGTTCGGGCAGGTGCTGACGCACGTCCTGCTGCTGATGATCCTCACGTCCGCGATCGCGTCCACCCAGACCACGATCCTGCCGACCGCGCGCACCACCCTGTCGATGGGCGTGTTCAAGGCGCTCCCGGACAGCTTCGCCCGCGTGCATCCCCGGTTCCTCACCCCGACCGTGTCCACGCTGGCGATGGGCGCCGTCTCGGCCGTCCTGTACGTGGCCTTCAACTTCGTCTCCGAGGGCGGCCTGATCTTCGACGCGGTGTCGGCGGTCGGCATCTCGGTGGGTTTCTACTACGGCATGACCGGCCTCGCCTGCGCCTGGCTGTACCGGGACACCCTGCGAGGCAGCACGCGGGACCTGTTGATGCGCGGGGTCTTTCCGCTACTCGGTGGTGCCATGCTGCTGTTTGCCGCCGGCTGGACGGCGGTCACGTCGTTCTCGGGGTCGTCGGGCGAGACCAGCTGGGCGATGCCGTTCGCGCCGCACTGGCACGTCGGCGGGGTTTTCGTCCTCGGGGTCGGTTCGATGGCGCTCGGCCTGCCGCTGATGTGGTGGTGGCGCAGCCGGGAGCGGGCGTTCTTCGCCGGTGAGACGATCGAGCGCGGGTTGCCTGCACCGGAACATCGTGTGGCGGAGGCCAGTTCACTGTAGGCAGACCCTGGCGAAGCCGAGCCATACGGCGTAACATAGAACACATGTTCGATTTTACGGACGCCCCCACATCACCCCCGGGACTGCTCGATGCCGTCGCGGGCACGGAATGGGCATCCGTACTGATCGAGCAACACGCAACGATCGCGCGACACCAGTTCATTCAGATCGACGCCGTCACCACCCTGTACCTCGCCCGCTGCGAAGAGGACGCCCGGCGCGGCAAGAACGAAGCCGTCCAGGGCGAATTCGCGAACATCGAGGTCGCGGGGATGCTCCATGTCACCGAAGGCACCGCCCTGGCCATGATCGATCTCGGCTGCACCCTGCGCTGGCGCCTGCATCGCGTGAGGGCACTGTTCGCCGCCGGGCGGATCGACCTCGCTCGGACCACCGCAATCGCCGACGCCCTCGCCAACGTCCCCGACGACAACTCGACGACATCGAACGGCTCCTGGTCGAAGGTGCCGAACGCATGACGGGTCCGAAACTGCGCACCAAGGCACGCCGCCTGATCGCCCGGCACGACCCCGACGGCGCCCGCCGTCGCCGCGAACTCGCCGAGGCCGACCGGGACCTCCGAATGCACGCCACCGACGACGGCATGACCCGAGTCGACGGGCTCCTGCCCGCCGCCGGCGCCCAAATCCTCGCCATGCGACTACGCCGAATGACCTTCGACGTCTGTGGCCGCGACCCGCGAACCTTCGCCCAACGCCGCGTCGACGCACTCATCGCCCTCGGCGCCGGAACGACCACCCTCACGTGTCGCTGCGGGCACGACGACTGCCACACTCTCAACCACACCGACAGCACCGAGCCGGTCGAAGTATGCGAATCCGGCGACGCCGCAACCGAATCACCCGAGGCCGCTCCCACCGAACCCAGCCGACCGACGCTTCCCAGGGCGACCATCACCGTCGGCGTCAACGCCATGACCCTGCTCGGACTTGACAACCTCCCCGGCTGCCTCGCAGGCCACGGCCCGATCGACGCCGACCTAGCCCGCGAAATCGCAGCCGACGGAACCTGGCGAAAGGTTCTCACCCTCACCGAAACCGACCGCGAGCTACTCCTCGACGCCCTCGCCACCACCGAGAACAACGCCGATGCCGCGTGGCTTACAGGCACGCGTACAGGCACCCCCTCCCACGGCCACATCCTCGGCATCAGCCGCGCACTCACCGCCGCAGGCATCACCCCCACTGCCATCCGAGAACGCACCCAGTCACGACGCGAGGCCCTCACCTACCGCCCCTCCGCACGGCTCGCCGAGATCATTCGCACCAGAGACGGGACCTGCCGATTCCCCGGATGCACGGCCCGCGCAAGCAACTGCGACATCGACCACACCGTGCCCTTCGACCACCACAACCCACGACACGGTGGCCTCACCGTCGAGCACAACCTCGCCTGTCTCTGCCGCACCCACCACCGGCTGAAGACCGAAGGACTCTGGAAGGTACGACAACTCGGCGCCGGACGACTCGAATGGACCGACCCCCATGGAACCACCACCATCACCACGCCCGACGGCGCCTTCAGCGCAGACGAGGCGAATCCCCCCGACACCCCGTTCGGACCACTCACCGACCAAGCAACCCTCGATCGCCTCTTCGGACCGCACCGCGGCCGCGGCGCCGAGGACGACCTCGAGTACCTCCTCGACGCCCACCTACCCAACTGGCGCACCACCCGCCGCGAGCGGCAATCCCGCGCCGTCCACTACACCGGCTCCACCTGTCGAATACCCCGACCCGCACCGTTCTGAGGGGCGGCGGTGATCAGTGCGTCAGATCTCTCGCATCCGGCGCAACAGTTCCACCGCCGGCCGTTCTTTCAACCCTGCCGAGTCCTGCAGGACGACGATCGCCGCACCGTGCGCGCGGTCGAGCATGACGGCGCCCGAGAATCCGCCGGTACCACCGGAATGCATGGTGTAGTCCACGCCGTCGATCGTCGCGATCCCCCACGCGTAGCCTCGTCGCAGAGACGGCGTATCCGACCACCGCGGTCGCAGCGCAGCCATTCCCGGCGCCTCCTCGCGCAGCAGTGCCTGCGCATACGAGGCCATGTCGCCGATCGTCGACCGCGCGCCGCCGCACGGCGCGTATGCGCCGATAGTCCACGGCGCCTGGGCGCGACCGTTCTCGTCGATTCCGGTGCTCGCACCGGCCGGCAGGTCGCCACGAGTCAGCGGGACCCACGTCCGCTCCAGCCCGAGCGGCTCGAGGACCCGCGCCTTCAGCAACGTCACGAAGTCGGTGTTCGCGGCCGAGGCCAGTGCCTGGCCGAGCAGCGCGTACCCGAAGGACGAGTATCGAAATGTGCCCCTGAAGATCAGCGGCGCCAGCCTGGCCTGCGCGAGCAACTGCTCGCGGTCGAACGGGAACGGATTGCCGCCGTTGAGCTTCCAGTCGATTCCGCCCGCGATCATGTCGGGGGTGGTCGCGAACTCGAGCAGTCCCGATCGGTGTCCGGCCAACTCCTCGAGCGTGACGTCGGCCACGGCCGAGCCTTGGACCGGCAGCAAGGTGCCGAGTCGCGTGTCGGGGCGGACCTCCCCACGATCCAGCGCGACCGCGAGGAGTTCCCCGGTGAACGTCTTGGTGATCGACCCGATCTCGTACTCGCCCGCGTCGCGCGGTCCCAGGTGCACACGCGTACTGCCCCTCGCGTCCACATACGCGACGTCGACCGAGCGGTCGGCGGCGGGAGCGAGCAACTCCCGTGCGAGCTGCTCGAGCCGCGACTGGCGCTCCTCCACGTCACCGATCGACGCCGTCGCGGTGCCGGCGCCTCCGACCAGCACCGACACCGCCACGAGTGCCGCGGCGGACAAGCCGCGCAGACGAAGCGTGACCCGCTCGGACAGTCCAGATCTCAGATGACGCATGTACGTCACGCCTCCCCCATCGGGAACGCCAGGTTCGCAGGTTCCACGCCTCGCCCCCCCGGGCAAGACACCACGCGACACTGTCGCTCATATGCACGAATACCGATACCTCCAGGAGGTATCGGTGTTGCCGTGCAGGACGTTACGCCCGTCTCGACACGAGGTGCAGGACCTACAGAATCGCGACCGCCACCACGAGACCCAGCGCGAGATGGGCGGCGGCGACCACCAACACCTCCGGGGTGAACCTCTCCCGGGCAAGAACCTCACCGATGTCGATGCCGGTCACCAACTCGACGAAGCGGACCGAGAACACCTGTGCGGCAATACCGACCAGGCCGAACACGAAGCTGTAGATCAGGCCCTCGACCAACCTGCCGGACGACGCGTAGATCGCGAGCACGATGATCAGCGCCATGCTCACCATCCCCGATGCGGTCACGATCGCGGCGTTCGGCCGGCCGGCACGGACCAGGTCCCGGAGCTTGCCGGGGGTGGTCCAGTCGATGGCGAAAAATCCGAGCACCATCAGCGCCAGCCCGAGGATCGCGTACAACACGATCGCCGACACACCCCGTCCGAGAGTCGACCAGTAGTCGCTACCCAGTGCCACCACTGTCGTCGTCATGTCGGGCTCCGTTTCGTCCGCGGTCGGCGTGACAGTGCTGTCACTGCTTGGGAATTCGATGTGGCACGAAGGCTGCGCCGTCGTCGGTCACCAGGCCGGCGGTCTCCCGGATCCCCAGGCCCGCGGCCTCGTCGCCGACGATCCACGCGCCGAGCGCCGGTCGCATGCCGTCGAACTCGGGCAGCGGGTCGAGGAGTTGGTACACGAACCCCTCCTCGCCGTAGATACCGCCGGTGCTGGTGTCCATCCCGGCGCCGACGATCGAGACGTTGGCACCCTCACGGCCGAGCTTGGGTTTACGCACGTACTCGGTGAGCTCGTTGGGGTCGTCCAGGTAGGCGGGCAGCAGATTCGGGTGGCCGGGGTACATGCCCCACAACACCGCAAGGATCGCCTTGTTGCTCAGGAGCGTCTTCCACAACGGCTCGATCCACATCGTCTCCGGCAGCAGTTCGAGTGCCCGTTTGCCGAACTCGTCGTCCAGCACCCATTCCCACGGGTAGAGCTTGAACAGCGAGGAGATCGGTGCCTCCTCGAGATCGACGAAGCGGTGCAATTCGCTGTCGAATCCGATCTCCTCGATGGGCAGCGCCACCGTGTCGAGACCCGCCTCCGCCGCGCACTCCTGCATGTACGCGACCGTGACGTTGTCCTCGCCACTGGCGTCGGCACTCGACCATGCGAAATGCAGCTCCGCACTGGGCAACTGCTGACGGATCTCGGTCCACCGCTCGACGAGCCGCTCGTGCAGGGAGTTCCACTGGTCGTCACCGGGATGGGCATCGGTCAGCCAGTGCCATTGCAGGATCGACGCTTCCAGCAAGGTCGTCGGGGTGTCGGCGTTGTACTCGAGCAGCTTCGCCGGCCGCCGCCCGTCGTAGCGCAGGTCGAACCGACCGTAGACGTGGGGATCGCCGCGTCGCCAGGACTCGGCAATCGGCCCCCAGGTCCATTCGGGGAGGCCGAAGTCCCGGTAGCGCTCGGTGAGGATGACGTGCTCGACCGCGTTGAGGCACATCGAGTGCAGTAGTTCGACGTCCGCCTCGAGGGCGAGGATCTCGTCCATCTCGAACGCGTAGTGGACCGACTCGTCCCAGTACGGACGCTCCGAGCCGTCGGCCATGCGCGCCGGACTGCCGTACACCATGCCCTGCGCGGCCACGGTCTCTTGCCACCCCGGCCGAGGGGTGCCACGAAGTCTGCGCACGTCAGGTCCCGCTGCTGCCGGAGATCTTGCTGCCGAAGCCGCCCCGTTGAACCGTGGTGCCGGACTTGGTCTTGATGGTCGCTCCCTTGGGTGTGACGACAGTGCCGCCGGTCATCTTGGTTCCGACGCCACCACCGTGGCCGCCGTAGTAGTAGCGGTACTGCGAGCCCGCGAAGATGAACATGCCGGCCGTGGCGCCGGAGCCGGGCGTGCCCTGCGTGCAGTACGAGTCGTCGACCACCACCTCGGTGTTCGGGTCGATGCAGGTGGCCTCGACGGTGTCCGAGGACAGCACCGAGTAGCCGAGCGCGACGAGGCCGACCACTCCCACCACCGCGACACCACCGATCATGGCCTTGCGACGTTTCCGCTTCTTCGCGGCCTCGTTCGCGGCGGCCTCCGCGGCCAGCCGCTCCTCCTCGGCGCGCTGCTTGCGGGCCTTGTCGCGTGCCCTCGCCTCGCCGACGGTCGGCGGGCGAGGCTGGGTGGTGCCAGGCTCCTGGCGACGGATCCGGCCCGCAGGCTTCGCGGGTTCCGCGGCATCCGGCTCCACCGGCGACTCGGAATCCCGAGCCTCGACTTCCCGACCTTCCGACTCCTGCGCGCCCGGGTTGTCCCCCTCGGGTCCCACCGCGTCCTCCCCACCGTGTGACGTCATCGACCCGAGCCTAGCGTTCGACGAATCCGACGAGTCCGCCCGCCGCGTCCGACCAGCTCTCCACGACGAGATCGACCGAACCCGGGGTCGATCCCGAGCGCAGCAGTTCGAGCAGCCGCTCGCAGGACGACCTCGGGCCCTCCGCGATCACCAGCACTCGGCCGTCGGGCCGATTCGTCGCGTGCCCGACCAGGCCCAGTTCGAGCGCCCTCGAGCGGGTCCACCAGCGAAAGCCCACTCCCTGGACTGCGCCGTGCACCCAGGCGGTGAGCCGCACCTGGTGCTGGGTCATCGGGCACCCGTCAGTTCGCCGGCGGAACGAGCTTGTGGACGGTGCCCTCGAAGCTGGTGGCGTACAGCGCGGTCGCATCCCAGCCGGGACCCGCACCGAACCGGACCGACGAGGTCAACGGGAGACCCGTTGCGATCTCGCAGGTGTCGCCGCTGGCGGGGTCGACGCGAACGATCTTGCCCGCCCCGTTGAGCGCCTCGTACAGGTAGCCGTCGGCGCCGAGGGTGAGGTCGTCACCCGCGTTCACGGGTCCGGCACCGGGCAGCGAGAGGACTCGGGCCGGACCGGTCAGGTCCTTCGTGTCGAGCACGCGAATCTGGGTCGTTCCTTCGAGGGTGTTGCCCACGTAGACGGTCTTACCGTCCGGAGACGCGAAAATGCCGTTCGCGGAGCCGATGTCGGTGCGCACCGTGACCGGCTCCTGCGGATCGGCCGCGGGGATCCGCACGATTCCCGGCTTGCCGCCGAGCACATTGGTGACCAGCAGGTCGCCGTTGTCGAGCCTGGCCAGCCCGTTGGGCATGGTCAGCCCGTGCGCGAGGGTCGACTGCTTGCCGCCGTCCAGGCCGACCGACTCGACGGTGCCGTTGGTGCTGCCGTACAGCCCCGCCATCACGTTGTTGCCGGTGTTGAACAGCACCCGGTCGCCGTCGACGACGATTCCGCCAGGCGAGTTCACCGAGGAGACGAGAGTTCCCTTGTCCCCGCCGGGGGTGAGGGTCCGGATGGCACCGTCGCCGAGCACCGCGCTCTCCGAGAGCAGCATCTTGCCGCGGCCGTCGAAGCCGAGGTTCTCGAGGGTTCCGAATCCGCTGGCGATGGTGCTCACGGTCCACTGCTTGCAGGCGGCCGACGCGGCCGCCACCGAGGGCGTGGTCGTGGCGGCCACGGCAGGCGACGTGGTCGCTGTCGTCGAGCCCGGAGCCGCCGGCGTGATCGTCGCAGCAGGCGCGGCCGGCGTGGTCGGCGTGGTCGTCGCGGCCGGCGTGGTCGCCACGGCCGGGGTCGACGTCGCCGGGAGCCCCGGAATCGGCAGCGGCAGAGACGGAATCTGCGGGACCTCGGGGCCGGGGGTCGGGAGAGGCTGGGCGCCGGCCAGTGGTGCACCGGCGAACACGCCGGCGACCACCGCGCCGACCATCGCAACGCGGGACAGAATCATGGCGCCTATTCGATCACGAATCAGTCTCGACTGAAAGGTTCACCACGGTGCCATTTTTCAGTGTCCGGCCGACGGTGCAGACCTTGTCCACGGACTTGAGCACCACGGTCAGCAGCCGTTCCTGCGCTTCGGCGTCCAGCTCGCTCAGATCGACCTCGAGCACCTCGTCGAGTCGCGGGTAGATCTCGTTCTCGCGGTCGGCCGCTCCCGAGACCCGCACGGTGGCGTCGTAGTTGTCGCCGAGCCGACGCGAGAGTGGCAGATCGGAGCTCATCCCGGTGCACGCGGCGAGCGCAATCTTGAGGAGCTCGCCCGGCGTGAACACCCCGTCCACGGTCTCCGACCCGATGAGCACCTCGGCGCCTCGCGAGCTGCGGCCCGTGTACCGGCGAGTTCCGGTCCGCTCGACCCACAGCTCGGTTCCGGCGGGAGTGGTATCGGGAGTCTGTTCAGCCATGGCGCAAGTCTGCCATCCCGGTGGGATCCGCTCGCCGCTCGGCCAGCACGATCGGGCCGGTGGGGATAGTTTCGAGGAACAGGGCACCTCAGTGCTGCGGTCAACCCGGGGAAAGGCCTGACGGATGCTGCACAACGATGTTCCGAGCCAGAACGAACTCGCGACCCTCGCGGCGGTCGAAGGGCGCACCTGCCTGTCGATCTACACCCCGATGGACGCGGCCCTCGACGACCCCGAGGCAAACCGAATCGCCTTCGCCAACCAGGCGAAGTCGGCGCTCGAGGCCGTCCAGGACAAGTCCGAGCGCGACACGTTCGAGGAGGCACTCGGCGACCTGGCCGACGATGACGACTTCTGGCGCTACCAGTCCCGCACCCTGGTGGTACTCGCCGAGGGCGAGCACGTACACGTCCACCGCATACCGAACCGTCTCGAGGCAGTCGAGCGCGTCGGGGACCGTTACTTCCTCAAGCCTCTGCTGCGGGCGGTGACCTTCCCCCAGACCGCGTTCGTGCTCGCTCTCGCCGAGGGGTCGGTGCGACTGGTGGAGGTCTCCGCCGAGTACCCGGCCGAGACGGTACGGGTGCCGGACCTGCCGACGAGCGCGGCAGACCACGCCGGCAAGGCCTCGCTCAGCGGTCGGGCACCGAAGGGGCGACTGCAGGGAACCGAAGGCCGCAAGCTGCGCGTGCGACAGTACTGCCGGGCCGTCGACCAGGCGCTACGCCCCGTTCTCACCGGTCGCGACGTCCCACTGATCCTCGCCGCGACCGAGCCCGTTTCGTCGATCTACCGTTCCGTCAACAGCTACCCGGCCTTGCTCGCCGAGGGCCTCGACGGCAATCCCGAGGAGCGCAGCGACGAGGAACTGGCAACCCTCGCCCGGGGCGTGCTGGACCGCCACTACGCCGCAGAACTCGCACGCACCCGCGAACTGTTCGAAACCCGGCGATCCCAGGGTCGGGCACAGACCGACCTGACGGACATCGGCCGCTCCGCCACCTTCGGACTGGTCGACACGCTCTTCGTCGACATCGACAGCTTCGTGCCCGGCACGATCGATCCCGAATCCGGGGTGGTCGAACTCACCGGTGACGACACGGGGTTCGGCTACGGCGTCATCGACGAGATGGCCCGTCGGACGCTGTTGCAGGGCGGCCGCATCCTGGCCGTGCGCGCCGAGGACGTCCCCGAGGGTGCGCAGGCCGCCGCGATCCTGCGCTACGCCGGCTGAGCCGGCCGGGTACCGACCACGGACTGCAAGGACTCCCGAGGAGGTTCGCATGACCGATCACCACCCCGTCGTCGTCGGTGTCGACGGGTCGGACTCGTCGAAGGCCGCGGTGGCATGGGCCGCCGACGCCGCGGCGGCGCGCAAGTCCGCCCTGCATCTGGTCTCCGCTGCGCTGGCACCCGTGCCGTTCGCCGGCATGGCGGCGGTCGGGCAGGATTTCTACGACGACCTCGCCGCGGAGAGCCGCAGACTTCTCGAAGAAGCGCGGACCCTGGCGGTCGAACGCGCACCCGACCTCGCGGTCGAGGCGACTCTGCATGCCGGACAACCGGTTCCGGTGCTGCTCGACTGGTCCGAACGAGCCGCGATGGTGGTTCTGGGATCGAGCGGACGCGGCGAGTTCACCGGCGCCGTCCTCGGCTCGGTCGCGGATGCCCTCGCCACCCACGGCTCCTGCCCGGTGGTGGTGATTCGTGGCACGGTCACCGAGCCGGTGGAGGGTCCGGTCGTGGTCGGCGTGGACGGCTCCGCGAACAGCGAACCAGCGATCGCGGCGGCATTCACCGAGGCGTCGCTGCGGGGCACGAAACTGGTCGCGGCCTACGCGGCGAGCGACCTCGCAGTGGACCGCTTCCTCGATGTGGTGGACGAACCTACCGCCGCTCTCGACGGTGCGCGGGAGCTGCTCGCCGCGGGGATGGCCGGGTGGCAGGAACGGTTTCCCGAGGTCGAGGTGGAGCGAGTGGTCGCCAAGGACCGCCCCGTCCGATTGCTGCTGGACCAGGCCGCCACCGCACAGCTGGTCGTGGTCGGCAGTCGTGGACGCGGTGGATTCCGTGGGATGCTGCTCGGTTCCACCAGCCGGGCCCTGCTGCACAGCATCGAGTGCCCGCTGATGGTCGTGCGCGACCGCCGCTGAGCCCCGGCCCCGCTCACTCCTGGAAGCGGTATCCCATTCCCGCCTCGGTGATCAGGTGGCGGGGACGGGACGGGTCGTCCTCGAGTTTCCGCCGCAGCTGCGCCAGGTAGACGCGCAGGTAGTGCGTCTCGGTCGCGTAGGCAGGCCCCCACACCTCGCGCAGCAGTTCCTTCTGCCCGACCAGCTTGCCCTTGTTGCGCACCAGCATCTCGAGCATCCCCCACTCGGTGGGCGTCAGGTGAATCTCCTGATCGCCCTTGGTCACCTTCTTCATCGCGAGGTCGACGGTGAACGAGTCGGTCACCACGACCGGCTCCGCGGCGTCCGCGGCCGCCGAGTTCCGGCGCACCGCCGCGCGCAGCCGCGCGAGGAACTCGTCCATCCCGAAGGGTTTGGTCACGTAGTCGTCGGCACCCGCGTCGAGAGCCGCGACCTTGTCCGCGGAGTCGGTTCGTGCCGACAGCACGATGACGGGCGCGGTGGACCACCCCCGCAGGCCCGCCAGCACTTCGATGCCGTCCATGTCCGGCAGTCCCAGATCGAGGACGATCACCTCGGGGTGACGCTCGGCAGCCGCCCGCAGCGCGGCGGCGCCGTTCGCCGCCGTGCTCACCTCGTACCCGCGCACGCTCAGGTTGATCCGGAGCGCCCGGAGGATCTGCGGCTCGTCGTCGATCACCAGTACTCGTGTCACACAGTCACCT
Organism: Rhodococcus sp. NPDC059234; assembly: GCF_042754225.1. Taxonomy (NCBI): domain Bacteria; kingdom Bacillati; phylum Actinomycetota; class Actinomycetes; order Mycobacteriales; family Nocardiaceae; genus Rhodococcus; species Rhodococcus sp. NPDC059234. Next base: position 27,530 of record NZ_JBHZAH010000034.1, on the reverse strand, counting down.
CGGTCATGCCGTCACCTTCCCGATTCCAGCCAAGTCCACCACCATCGTCAGTCCGCCACCGGGGGTGTCGGTGGCGGAGACCGTTCCGCCCATCGCCTCGACGAACCCCCGCACGACCGACAGCCCCAGCCCGACACCCGTGGAGTTGTCGCGGTCTCCGAGACGCTGGAACGAGTCGAAGATCTGGTCCTCCGCGCCCCGTGCCACCCCGGGTCCGGTGTCGGCCACCGTGATCAGCACCCGGTCCCCCACGTCCGCCGCCGCGATGCGGACCGGGGAGTCCGGCGCGTACCGCAGCGCGTTGTCCACGAGATTCGCGATCACCCGCTCGAGCAGACCGCTGTCCGCCGCGACCGCGTGCCCGCCGACGTCGACCTGAACGCGCTCGCGTCCCGCCCGGCCGAGAACCGGGGTGCCGACGCCCACCCCGACCAGGGCGCGGTGGACCACCTCCTCGAGGTACACCGGCCGCAGGGACGGCCGCACGACGCCCGCCGCGAGACGGGAGGAGTCCAGGAGGTTGCCGACCAGGTTGGTCAGCTGGTCCGTCGACTCCTCCACCGTCGCAAGCAGTTCCGCGGTGTCCTCCGGGGAGAACTCCACGTCGTCACTGCGCAGGCTCGACACCGCCGCCTTGACCGCGGCGAGCGGCGTACGCAGGTCGTGGCTCACCGCCGAGAGCAGCGAGCGGCGGAGCCGGTCCGCCTCCGCCAGGGCCTGCGCGGCGCTGGCCTCCTCGGCGAGTTGAGCCTGCCGGATCAGCCCGACCGCCTGGTTCGCGACGGCCGCGAGCACCCGCCGGTCCCTCGCCCGCAGTTCGCTGCCCCGCAGCGCCAGCGCGTACTCGCCCTCGCCCACCTCGCACGCGGTGTCGGCGTCCGCGACCGACGTCGGCGGCGCATCCCCCACCGAGCTCACCACCCCGACACCCCGATGGATCACGCTGACGGACTGCTGACCGTAGGTCTCGCGGACCTTCTCGAGCAGCGCGGGCAGGTCGGCACCACGCAGCACCGAGCCGGCGAACAGTGCCAGCAGCTCGGCCTCCTGCGAGGCCAGGCGCGACTCCCTGGCACGCTTCGCCGCCGCATCCACCAGGACGGCCACGGCCACCGCGATCACCAGCAGCACCACGGTGGTGATGAAGTTGTCGGGCTCGGCGATCGTGAAGCTGTGCAGCGGCGGGGTGAAGAAGTAGTTCAACAGCAGCCCGGACATCAAGGCGGACAACGCTGCCGGGCCGACGCCGCCGAGCAGCGCCACCAGCAGCACCACGATGAAGAACAGCGCGCTCTCGCCGCCGACGCCGAAGTGATGGTCGGTCACCCCCATCACCGAGGATGCCGCGGCCGGCACCAGCACCGCCGCCACCCAGGCCAGGATCTTGCGCGAGCGGGATCCTGGCGGTGACAGCCTGCGCCTGGTGTTCGTCTCGCCGTGGGTGACCATGTGCACGTCGATGCTGCCCGAGCGCTGCACCACGCTCGCGCCGATGCCCTCGTCGAAGATCCGCGCCCAGCGCGAGCGCCGCGACGTGCCCAGCACGAGCTGGGTCGCGTTCGCCGACCGCGCGAAATCCAGCAGCGTCCCCGGGACGTCGTCGCCGACCACGCTGTGCAGGCTCGCGCCGATACTCGAACACAGCGCACGCACCTTGCCCATCTCGGGCGCGGACACCCCGGCCAGGCCGTCGCCGCGCACCACGTGCACGACCATCAGTTCGGCGCTGGCCTTCGACGCGATCCGGCTGGCACGGCGCACCAGCGTCTCGGACTCCGGGCCTCCGGTCACGGCCACGACGACCCGTTCGCGCGCCTCCCAGGTGTCCGTGATCGCGTTCTCGGCACGATACTTCGCGAGCGCAGCGTCGACCTGGTCCGCCACCCACAGCAGCGCGATCTCCCGCAGTGCGGTGAGGTTCCCGCGACGGAAGTAGTTGCTCAGGGCCGCGTCCACCTTCTCCGCGGCGTAGATGTTGCCGTGGGAGAGCCTGCGCCGCAGTGCTTCCGGGGTAATGTCGACGAGTTCGACCTGGGTAGCGGCGCGCACCACAGCGTCCGGAACGGTCTCCTGCTGGACCACACCGGTGATCTGGTGGACCACGTCACCGAGACTCTCGAGATGCTGCACGTTCAGTGTCGTCAACACATCGACGCCGGCAACGAGGAGTTCTTCCACGTCCTGCCAACGCTTCTGGTTGCGGCTGCCCGGGGTGTTGGTGTGGGCGAGTTCGTCGACGAGCACGAGGGACGGCCTGCGCCGCAGCACCGCGTCCACGTCCAGCTCGCCCATCGTGGTGCCGCGGTACTCGACGAGCTTCGGCGGAATGACCTCGAGGTCACCGAGTTGGGCCGCCGTGCGGGCGCGGCCGTGGGTCTCCACCACGGCCGCGACCACGTCGGTCCCCCGCTCGCGACGCCGGTGCGCCTCACCGAGCATCGCGAACGTCTTGCCGACACCCGGTGCCGCGCCCAGGTAGATCCGCAGTTCTCCGCGCCTGCGCCCGTCGGGGGTGTCGGTACCGCTCACCTGGCCATCATCCACCAGTCGAGGAGGTGCCGCACGAAGGCGCGGTCAGGCCGAGGGCGAGGTTGAGTTCGAGCACGTTGACGCGCTCGGCGCCGAGAATCCCCAGCTGACGCCCCTCGGTGTGCTCCTCGACCAGCTCGCGCACCCGTGCCTCACCGAGCCCGGTGACCTCCGCGACCCGGCGCACCTGCAACTGGGCGTATGCCGGGCTGATGTGCGGGTCGATACCCGACCCTGATCCGGTGACCGCATCGAGCGGAACCTCGGACGCCGGCACCCCCTCACGTGCGGCGACGGCCTCGCGGCGCTGGTGGACGAAGCCTGCCAGCAGCTCGCTGCTCGGGCCCAGGTTGGTCGGCAGGGCCGTGGCCGGATCGCCGGGGGCGAAGGCGATCTCCTCGGACACCGAACCGGTGACCCTGTTGTGGAAGAACGGATCCGGCGCTCCGGCGGTCACCTGCGGGTCGACGCCGACCCACCGGCTCCCCACGACGCAACCGTTGGCGTCGCGGACCGGCGAGCCCTCCGCCGAACCCGCGCTGATCCGGCCGATACCCCACACCGCGGCCGGATACAGCACACCGAGGATCACCGTGAGTGCCAGCAGGACGAGCAGTCCCGCCCACACCTGCCGCACCAAACCGATAGTGAATCGCATTCGAGCTCACCCAATTCCAGGAACGAGACGGACTACGAGGTCGATCAGCCAGATCCCGACGAACGGGGTGACCACGCCGCCGAGGCCGTAGATCAACAGGTTCCGGCCCAGCAACTGCGACGCGGTCGAGGGCCGGTACCGGACACCTTTGAGCGCCAACGGGATCAGCGCGACGATCACCAGCGCGTTGAACACCACCGCCGAGACGATCGCCGACTGCGGTGTGGCCAGGTGCATGATGTTCAGGGCGCCCAGCTGCGGATAGATCCCGCTGAACAGCGCCGGCAGGATGGCGAAGTACTTCGCCAGGTCGTTGGCCAGGGAGAAGGTGGTCAGGGCGCCCCGGGTGATCAGCAACTGCTTGCCGATCTCGACCACCTCGATGAGCTTGGTCGGGTCCGAGTCGAGATCCACCATGTTGCCGGCTTCCTTGGCCGCGGAGGTCCCGGTGTTCATCGCGACACCCACGTCCGCCTGGGCGAGCGCGGGGGCGTCGTTGGTTCCGTCGCCGGTCATCGCGACCAGTCGGCCTCCGGCCTGCTCCTTGCGGATCAACGCCAGCTTGTCCTCCGGGGTGGCCTCGGCCATGAAGTCGTCCACCCCGGCCTCGGCGGCGATCGCCTTGGCCGTGAGCGGGTTGTCTCCGGTGACCATCACGGTCCTGATGCCCATCGCCCGCAGTTCCGCGAATCGCTGGGCGATGCCCGGCTTGACCACGTCCGAGAGCTGGACCACGCCGAGGACTCGGATCTCGCCGTCCCGGGACTGCGCGACCACCAGGGGTGTGCCGCCGCCGAGCGCGATCTCGTTGACGGTGTCGGTCACCGCCGGCTCGGCGTGACCGCCGAGGGAGGAGACCCAGCCGAGGACTGCGTCGCCGGCACCCTTCCGGATCGCCGCACCCGACTGATCGAGCCCGCTCATCCGCGTCTGCGCGGTGAACGGCACGAACTCGGCCTCGAGTTCACTGTCCGTGGGGTCCGGGGACAGCCCGAACTCCACGGCACACAGTTCGACGATGCTGCGGCCCTCGGGGGTGCCGTCGGCCAGGCTGGACAGCCGCGCGGCCGCCGCGAGTTCGGCGGCGCCGACACCCGGTGCCGGGTGCAGGGCGGTCGCACGCCGGTTACCGAAGGTGATGGTGCCGGTCTTGTCCATCAGCAGGGTGTCGATGTCGCCGGCCGCCTCGACCGCGCGTCCGGACATGGCCAGGACGTTGCGCTGGACCAGCCGGTCCATTCCCGCGATGCCGATCGCGGATAGAAGTGCCCCGATCGTCGTCGGGATCAGGCACACCAGCAGAGCGATCAGCTTGACCGGATCCTGCTCGTGTCCGGCGTAGAGCCCCATCGGGCCGATCGCCACCACGGCGAGCATGAAGACGACCGTGAGCGAGGCGAGCAGGATGTTGAGCGCGATCTCGTTGGGCGTCTTCTGCCGCGCCGCGCCCTCGACGAGCGCGATCATCCGGTCGACGAACGAATGCCCCGGCGCGGCGGTGATCTGCACGACGATCCGGTCCGAGAGCACGATCGTGCCGCCGGTGACGGCGCAACGGTCGCCGCCGGACTCGCGGACCACCGGCGCGGACTCTCCGGTGATGGCCGACTCGTCCACGGTGGCGATGCCCTCGACCACGTCCCCGTCGCCGGGAATCACCTCGCCGGTCGTCACCACCACTCGGTCGCCGACCTTCAGCTCGGTACCGGGCACGGCCTCGGTGGCCCCGTCGGCGAGGAGTCGATGGGCCGTGGTGTCCTGCTTGACCTTTCGCAGGCTCGCCGCCTGCGCCTTGCCGCGGCCCTCGGCCACCGACTCGGCGAGGTTGGCGAACAGCACGGTGAACCACAGCCAGGCCGCCACCACCCACGAGAACACGGACGGGTCGCCGATGGCCATCAGCGTCGTCACCACGGACCCGACGAAGACGATGAACATCACCGGATTGCGTGCGAGATGACGGGGATCGAGCTTGCGGACGGCCCCGGGCAGCGCGGTGAGCATCTGACGAGGACTGAAGACTCCGGCCTTGACCGGGTTCGATCCGTGCGGGTCTGTCGGGGGCACCCCGAGCACTTCGGGTCGCTCCTCGACCGTTGACTGCACACTCATTGCAAAGCCTCCGCTATCGGGCCCAGCGCGAGCGCCGGGAAGAAGGTCAGCGCCGCCACCAGGACGACGGTGCCGGTGAGCAGTCCGGCGAACATCGGCCCGGCGGTGGGCAGGGTGCCGGCCGTCGGTGCCGTCTTGCGTTGCGAGGCAAGCGCTCCCGCCAGGGCCAGCACGAAGATGATCGGCAGGAACCGTCCCAGCAGCATGCACACGCCGAGCGAGGACTGGAACCAGTCGCTGGTGACGGTGAGGCCGCCGAACGCGCTGCCGTTGTTGTTCGAGGCCGACGCGAAAGCGTAGAGCACCTCGCTGAATCCGTGAATCGATCCGGGTGTACCCGGATCGCCGCTGTTGCCCTGGAATCCGGTGGTCGACGACAGGATCACGGTGATTCCCGTGCCGATCAGGACCAGCGCCGGCATGACCAGGACCGACAGTGCGGCCAGGGTGATCTCGCGCTTGCCGAGCTTCTTGCCGAGGTACTCGGGGGTGCGGCCGACCAGGAGTCCACCGACGAACACCGCGATGAGGGCGAAGATCAGGATCGAGTAGAGCCCGGTTCCCACTCCGCCGGGGGCGATCTCGCCGAGCAGCATGTTCAGCAGCACCGCACCGCCACCGAGCGGCGACATGCTGTCGTGTGCGGCGTTGACCGCGCCCGTGGAGGTACCCGTCGTGCTGACGGCGAACAGGGCGCTGCCGGGAATCCCGAACCGGACCTCCTTGCCCTCCATCATGCCGCCGGCCGCGGTGGCGGCGGCGCCACGGTGGCCCGACTCCGCGGCAAGGGTGACGGCGAGCAGACCGCCCCACAGCAGGCCCATCACCGAGAGCAGGGTCAGGCCCTGCTTGCGGTCCCCGACCATCGTGCCGAAGGTGCGGGTCAACGCCACCGGGATCAGCAGGATCGCGATGATCTCCACGACGTTGGTCAGTGGGGTGGGATTCTCGAAGGGATGCGCGGAGTTCGCCGCGAGGATGCCGCCGCCGTTGGTGCCGAGTTCCTTGATGGCCTCCTGCGAGGCGACCGGCGCCAGGGCGTTGGTGGCCGCGTTCCCGTCCAGCCCGGTGGATCCGAATCCGGTGTGGAACGACTGGATCACGCCCTGACTCAACAGGATCAACGCGATGACGAACGAGAAGGGCAGCAGGATGCGCAGGCTGCCGCGGGTCAGGTCGACCCAGAAGTTGCCGATCTCCCCTCCCCGCGAGACCCGGACGAATCCGCGGATCAACGCCACCGCGACGGCCATGCCGACGGCGGCGGAGACGAAGTTCTGCACGGCGAGCCCGAGCGGCTGGGTGAGGTTGCTCATCGTCGTCTCGGGTGCGTACGACTGCCAGTTCGTGTTGGCCACGAAGGAGACCGCGGTGTTGAACGCGACGGCCGGGCTCACGCCGGACAGTCCCCCGCTGAGCGGCAGCACGCCCTGGATCCGTTGCAGAAAGTACAGGAACAACACGCCGGCCGCGGAGAACCCGAGCAGCGAACCGGCGTACCCGTACCAGGTCTGCTCGACGCGAGGATTGATGCGGCACAGGCGATACAGCGTCGACTCGACGCGCAGGTCGCCCGACCGGAGGTCGGAGTCGGTGGTGTACACCTTCGCCATGTAGTCGCCGACGGGAACGTACAGAATCGCCAGCACCGCGATGACCAGTGCCGTCTGCAGTCCCGCGGCAAGGGCGGGATTCACTTGGCTAGAACCTTTCGGGATCGACGAGCGCGACCAGCAGGTAGATCACGAGCGCGGCCGCGAGCGCGACGAGGGCGACGCTCAGCAGGCCCGCCGCGGTCACCGGTCGCCCGTCCCGCGAGCGGAGACCGCGGAACGACCGGAGTTGCTCTGCAGGGCGCGCAACACCAGCGCGCAGGCAGCGAAAGACCCGATCATCAGCAGAACGTAGGCCAGATCAGCCATGACGCTTCCTCTTCGACTGTGCACGGTCGCCGGCCATCGGCGAACCGGGCCCGGTGAGCGGGCCACAGTGCAGAGTGCTCCCCGAAATCGCCCTTTTCGATGTTCCTTACGGGTCACTGACATGGTGACCTGGCGCGTTGACGCGTTCTTTACACCCGCACGTCGGCTGCACCCACTTCCACCTGCGCGGTCAGGTCCCCCGGTCCCGGTTCCGCTCGACCACCCAGGCGGCGATCTGGGTGCGGGAGGTGAACCCGAGCTTGGCGAGGACATGCTCGACGTGTCCCTGGGCGGTGCGCTGCGAGATCACCAGCCTCGCGGCGATTGCCTTGTTCGTGAGCCCCTCCGCGACGAGTTCGGACACCTGCTGTTCTCGGTTCGTCAGGCGGACGTCGGGTGCGGCCAGGTTGCGGCTGGGCCGGTTCGTCGCGGGGGTCGCCACCGGCAGCCGGTGCTCGCCGAGGGCATAGGCCACAGCGTTGTCCACGGTGAGCTCGCGGCCTTCCTGAAGCGCAGCCTCGTAGCGCGGCGCCCCGAGTGCGGCGCGGGCCTGCTTCCGTCGCCGCTTCTGGTAGCTGAGCAGCCCGGGAATGATGACCGCCTTGATGCCCGACGCCTGCCCTACCGACTCGGACGCACCCATCAGCACCGCGGCACGCTCGGACTCGTGCTGCTCGGCCGCGATCCAGGCCAGGGCCTCGAGGCTCGTCGCGGCGGTGAGCGGATCGTCCATCAACCGGGTCAGCCGCAGCCCTTCCTCGAGCAACTGCGTCCCCCGGACCGGGTCGCCCTGCTGCCACACGGCCAGCCCGAGCATGCACAGCGAGTAGGCGCGGAACATCGACTCACCCCGAGACTCGGTGAGCGCGAGGACCTCCTCGTGGCAGGCGATCGCCCGCCGAGTGTCCCCACGCAGACCGGCGGCGAGGGCGACGCCGAGCAGACTCGACACCCGCCGCAGCGGGTCGTCCTGGGCGCGGAACACGTCGAGCGCCGCCTCGAGGGACAGCACCGCACGAGGCAGGTCACCCGAGAAGATGTCCAGATATCCGCTGGCAGAGGCGACGAGCGCCCTCGCCGCGTCGTCGCCGAGCTTCTCGGCAAGGGCCCGCGCCTGATCTGTCTGTGACGTTCCCGCCCGGAGGTCGCCCTGCATCACCGCCAGCACGGTGTCGTCGCAGAGCGCCGCCACCCGCTTCGCATTCGGTTGCCCGCCGGGGCGGGCGAGCACCCGATCCATCCAGTGCCTGCCCTCGCTGAGCTGACCGCGGGAGAGCCAGAACGGGTACAGCGCGTCGGCGATCCGCACCCCGCTGTCACCCTCACCGGGCTCGGTGAGGCAGAACGTCAACGCATCGCGCAGGTTCGACTGCTCCCGCTCGAGGCGGGCGATCCACTCCAGTTGCCGGGCTCCGATCCACTCGGCCTCCGCCCGCCGCGCCAGCTGCTCGTACCAGTCCCGGTGCCGACGCCGCCGCACCGTGTAGTCGCCGGTCCCCCGGAGCTTCTCGCGACCGTAGTCGCGGAGGGTCTCGAGGAGCCGGTACCGCACCACGGCCCTGGACTCCTCGCGAATCAGGATCGACTTGTCGACCAGCGACGTCACCACGTCAAGTAGGTCGTCCGACACGGGGTCCCCGGCACAGATGCCCTCCGCGGCATCGAGCTCGAAGCTGCCGGCGAACACCGTCAGGCGCGCCCACAGCACCCGCTCCTGCTCCGTGCACAGTTCATAGCTCCAGTCGATGGACAGCCGCAGTGTCTGCTGCCGCTCGGGCGCACCCCGACTGCCCCTGGTCAACAGCCGCAGTCGATCGGTGAGCCGCTGCAGAATCTGCTGCACGGACATCGCCCGCAACCGCGCCGCCGCAAGTTCGATCGGCAACGGCAGCCCGTCGAGCCGCTGACAGATCTGGGTCACCGCGACCTGGTTCTCGGCGGTGAGGCCGAACCCGGGCACCACGGCGCCCGCCCGTTCGGCGAACAGGGTCACCGCGTCGTATCCGGGCAGCGCCTCCAACGACGACGGCCGGTCCGGATCCGGCACCCCCAGTGGCGGCACCCGCAGCGTGGCCTCACCGCCGATACCCAGCGGCTCCCGGCTGGTCGCCAGGACGGTGAGCTCGGGGCAGGCCTTCAACAGCCCTTCAGTGAGCTCCGCGACCGCCCCGACCAGGTGCTCGCAGTTGTCGAGGACGAGTAGCAGATGCCGGCTGACGAGGTAGTCCTCGAGAAGCGCCCGCGGCGGGTGGGCGGACTGCTCGCGCAACCCGAGCGCGGACACCACCGTCTCCGCCAGCAGTTCCGGGTCGTGCAACTCGCCGAGTTCGACGAGCCACGCCCCGCCCTCGAACGCGCGGCGGGAATCCTCGGCCACTCGCAGCGCGAGCCGGGTCTTGCCGACGCCACCGATCCCGCTCAGCGTCACCAGGCGCGAGCCCGACAGCAGTCGCTTCGCTTCGGTCACCTCGCGGCGGCGGCCGACGAAACTGGTCAGATCGAGCGGCAGATTCCCGGCAATGCCCCGAACGGCGGACGACATGCAATCGCCACCCTCATCTCACCGCCCCCAGGATTGAGGGTACGCCGGGACGACTCGGGGTGGCAGTCAGCGAGACCGCTGTCCCGCTCGCGGTCGCGGCTGACACTTCGGGCAGCTGTACGACGAGCGGTTCATGAACTTCTCCCGGCGAATCGGGGCCCCACATCGCGGGCACGGCCGGTCCTCGCGGCCGTAGGCGGCCAACGACCGGTCGAAGTACCCGGACTGCCCGTTGACGTTGACGTAGAGCGCATCGAAGGAGGTGCCGCCCTGCTCGAGCGCCTCCCCCATCACCTCGGCGACGGCGGACAGCAGCTCGCGCACCTGTGGCCGCGTCAGCCGGTCGGCGGGCCGGTTTCCGTGAATTCGACTGCGCCACAACGCCTCGTCCGCGTAAATGTTGCCGACCCCGGAGAGCACGGTCTGGTCGAGCAGCACGCGTTTGATCTCGCTGTGCTTGGCGCGGACGGCGCCGACGACGCCTTCGGCGTCGAACGCGGGATCCAGCGGGTCGCGGGCGATGTGCGCGACCGATTCCGGGAGCGCCGCCCCGTCCACCTCGACGATCGGCGCGAGCGCCCAGCCCCCGAAGGTCCGCTGGTCGACGAAGCGCAACTGGGTGCCGGTGTCCAGTTCGGCGAGAATACGCAGATGCTTCTCCCGGATCGCCTCCGGCGGCTGGACCAGCATCTGGCCGCTCATCCCGAGGTGCACGACGACGGCCAGGTCGCCGGGCGCGAGTTCGAGCCAGAGGTACTTGCCGCGCCTGCGGGCACCGGTCACGGACAGTCCCGCGAGCTGCGCGGCCAGATCGGCTCCGCCCGGCAGGTGCCTACGCACCGCGCGCGGGTGCAGGACCTCGACGGACTCGATGCGCGAACCCACGACGTGTGCATCGAGCCCACGCCGGACCACCTCGACCTCGGGCAGTTCAGGCACGACGGACGTCCTAGTCCGCCGTGGCGGAATCGCCCGCGGAGAGCGACTTCCAGGCGGTGCTGGCGGCCTTCTGCTCGGCTTCCTTCTTCGACCGTCCGACGCCGACACCCAGCGGGTTCCCCGCGACGACCACTGTCGCGGTGAACTCCTTGTCGTGGTCGGGGCCGGTCGCGCTGATCTCGTACGACGGCACGCCGTCGCCGCGTTCGGCGGTGAGTTCCTGCAGGCTGGTCTTCCAGTCGAGACCGGCACCGAGCTTGGGGGCCCGCTCGAGCAGCCCGGCGAAGAGGGTGAGCACCACCGTGCGCGCGGTGTCGATGCCGTGCTGCAGGTGGACCGCACCGAGCAGCGACTCCATGCCGTCCGCGAGGATGCTCGGCTTGTCGCGCCCGCCGGTCATCTCCTCGCCCTTGCCCAGGAGCAGATGCACGCCGAGGCCGCCTTCGCCGAGCTCGCGCGCCACCTCGGCGAGCGCGTGCATGTTGACGATGCTGGCCCGGATCTTCGCGAGCTCGCCCTCGGACTTGTCCGGGTGCGTGACGTAGAGCTTCTCGGTGATGGTCAGGCCCAGGACGGAGTCACCGAGGAACTCCAGTCGCTCGTTGGTCGGCAGTCCACCGTTCTCGTACGCGTACGAGCGGTGAGTCAGTGCCAACGTCAGGAGCGGTTCGTCCAGAACAACGCCAAGAGCGGCGAGGAGGGAACCATGAGTACCCTCCTCGCCGCCGGCGGGAGCTGTGTTGCTCGTCACTGCGCGACTAGACCGCAGCGGTGACCTGACGACCCTTGTAGGTGCCGCAGGACGGGCACGCGATGTGGGGCAGCGTCTTCTCGCCGCAGCCACGGTTCGGGCAGGTGATGAGGGTGGGCGCAGTGGTCTTCCACTGGCTGCGGCGCGACCGGGTGTTGGACCGCGACATTCTGCGCTTGGGGACAGCCACTTCTACTTCTCCTCGGCTTCGGTGTTCACACGACTCTTGCTGGACTGGGATGCTGCAGTATCGACGTCGAGACCGGCGTCCAATTTCCCCGCGAGGGCAGCCCAACGAGGATCCAGTATCTCATGCCCATGCCCTGATTCTGCAATCGCCAGGCGAACCCCACATTCGGGGCACAGTCCCTGGCAGTCTTCGCTGCACATCGGCTGCAGCGGAAGTTCAAGCCCAGCGGCGTCGACGATCACCGGTTCGAGGTCGATCAGGTCGTCCTCGACCCGGTAGACCTCGTCCTCCTCGGTGGTCTCCTCGGTGACGCTGTCCGGGTAGGCGAACAGCTCGGTGAGGTGGAGGTCGAACTCACCCTCGAACGGCTCGAGGCATCGCGAGCACTCGCCCTTGGTCTCCGCGTGAACGGTGCCGGTGACCAGCACGCCCTCGGAGACCGACTCCAGGCGCAGGTCCAGGTCGACGTCGGCGCCCTCGGGCACCCAGATCAGGTCCAGACCGATGCGCGACGGCGCCGAAACGGTGCGCGTGACGGTTGCCATGGATCCGGGCCGACGGCCGAGACTGCGGGTGTCCAGCACGAAGCCACCGACCTGCGGACGGTGCGAGGTGGATCTGTGGGAGGACACGCGAATACTCTTTCGTCAGGTAACCAAGCGGAATGGGCAACCACCCCAGGGTACGCGATGTCCACTCGCACACGAAACCGACCCCCCGCGACGGTGCGGTTCGGCTGCGCGGCCCCGCGACCGCGAGGATGATGACACTGGTCGATTCATCCGTGCCGATGAGATCGAGGGGTGTTCCGTGGGAAAGAAGCACGGCAACAACAAGCACAGCGGCGACAAAGCGCGTGGCGGGCGGTCCGGGCACACCCCGGCCCCGTCCGGAGACGAACTCGTCGCACCCGGCGCGGAGCAGCAGCCGTCGGACCGGATGAAGTACAAGGAGTATCGCCACCTGCTCGCGCCCCTCCAGGCCGAACTCGTCGCGATGCAGGAATGGGTCAAGTCGTCCGGCGCCAAGATCTGCATCGTGTTCGAGGGCCGCGACACCGCGGGCAAGGGTGGGGTGATCAAGGCCATCACCGAGCGGGTCAGCCCCCGGGTGTTTCGAGTCGTCGCACTTCCCGCACCCACCGAACGCGAGAAGTCGCAGATGTACATCCAGCGGTACGTGCCGCACCTGCCCGCGGCCGGCGAGGTGATCATCTTCGATCGCAGCTGGTACAACCGCGCCGGTGTGGAGCGCGTGATGGGCTTCTGCACCGAAGCCCAGGCACTGCAGTTCATCGAGGCCATCCCCGCGGTCGAGCGCACCATTGTCGAATCCGGCGTCATCCTGCTCAAGTACTGGCTCGAGATCAGCGAGGAGGAACAGACCCTCCGACTGCAGAGTCGCATCGACGACCCCCGCAAGATCTGGAAGCTCTCCGATCTCGACCTCGAGTCGTACAGCCGCTGGTACGACTACTCCCGGGCCCGCGACGACATGTTCAGACTCACCGACACGGGTTGGGCGCCATGGTTCCTCGTCAACACGGACGACAAGAAGCGGGGCCGGCTCAACGTCATCAGCCACCTGCTCGGCCAGGTGCCCTACGAACCGCCGGAGCACCACGACGTCGAACTGCCTCCCCGGCAGTCCGCACACGGCTACCGGCCCACCGACCAGCCACTGCACTGGATTCCCAGCCCGTACTAAGGAGTCCCGGCCATGCCCGCCACTGAGAACCCTTCCGCAGACCCGGCCGCCGTCGACACTCCGCCGGCGGCGTCGTGGCACACACAGGACGCCGCGGCGGTCGTCGCGACGCTCACGTCCAACCCACGGGCGGGCCTGACAAGCGCGGAAGCGGAGGCACGCACCCGCCGCTACGGCGTGAACGAGATCGCCGCCGAACCCTCGCCCTCGATCCTGTCCACCGCATTGCGGCAGCTCCGGGACCCGATGAACCTGATGCTGGTGGCGGTGGCCGTCGTCAGTCTTGTCATCGCCGAGATTCCGACGGCGATCGTCGTCGCCGCACTGGTGCTCCTCAACGTGGTCCTCGGCGCCCAGCAGGAACTGAAGGCACGCGCCAGCGTGGACGCGTTGGCGCGGATGCAGACACCGCAGGCACGGGTGATCCGCGACGGGACACTGATCGAACTGGACGCGACCGCGCTCGTGCCCGGCGACATCGTCGAACTCGAGGCCGGCGACATCGTCCCCGCGGACGGGCGGCTGCTCAGGTCGGCGACCCTCGAAACCCAGGAGGCGGCGCTGACCGGCGAGAGCGCCCCGATCGGGAAGGATCCCGCGCCGCTGCCCGACACCGACGTGCCCCTCGGCGACCGCAGCAACATGGTCTTCCAGAACACCTCGGTCACCCGCGGCACCGCCACCATGGTCGTCACCGAGACCGGCATGCACACCGAGATGGGGCTGATCGCGTCGATGCTCTCGGCGGTCGCGCCGAGCAAGTCACCGTTGCAGCGCGAACTGGACTCGCTGACCAAGGTGCTCGGCATCATCGCCTGGGCCGCGGTGGCGATCATCGTGGTCATCGGTGCGATCCGCGGACAGGACGTCACGACCCTCCTGCTGCTGGGCATCTCGATGGGCGTCTCGGCGATCCCGACCGGCCTGCCCACCTTCGTGCAGGCGATGCTCGCTTACGGGGCGCGCCAGCTGGCCGAGGCGAAGGCGGTCGTGAAGAACCTCACCGACGTCGAGACGCTCGGGGCGACCAGCGCGATCAACTCCGACAAGACCGGCACCCTCACCATGAACCAGATGACGGTGCGGTCGCTGTACTTCCACACCCGCTGGTACACCGTCGACGGCGAGGGCTACAGCAAATCGGGGAAGATCAGCCAGGCCGCCGGCGAGCAGGTTCCCGACTTCACGATCCTCGCCTACGGGCTGTGCCTGGACAGCGACGCCACCGTGTCGGACACCGGCGAGGTGGTCGGCGATCCGACGGAGGCCGCACTGGTGGTGCTGGCGGCGAAGATCGGCGTCGATGCCCCGCTCACCAGGCAGAAGTATCCACGGGTCGCCGAGGTGCCGTTCGACTCCGCGTACAAGTTCATGGCAACCTTCCACCACCTCGAGCTCGACGGCGCCACCCGATTCCTGGAGGTGGTCAAGGGCGGTCCGGACGTCGTCCTAGACCGGTGCACCCACGCGTTCCGGCCGGGCCGGGTCGCGGTGCCGCTGGACGAGGTCCGCGACGAGTTGACGGCGGCGAACCGGGCCATGTCCGAAAAGGGCCTTCGCGTCCTCGCATTCGCGGCCCGCGACGTCGCCGGGCAGGAGGACGGCGTCCGGGCAGACCCCATGGCGTTCGTCGAGGACCTGACGTTCATCGGGATGGTCGGCATCATCGACCCGCTCCGGCCGGAGGCCGTCGACTCGGTGCGCACCGCCCACGCGGCCGGCATCGACGTCCGCATGATCACCGGCGACCACGCGATCACCGCCTCGGCGATCGGCGCCGAACTGGGGCTCGGCCCGGGCGCGATCGGGGGTGCCGAACTGCAGGCCATGACCGACGACGAGCTGGCGGCGGCGCTGCCGAATCTGCACGTGTTCGGCCGCGTCACGCCACAGGACAAGCTGCGTCTGGCCGACATCATGCAGCGCAGCGGCGCGGTGGTGGCGATGACCGGCGACGCCGTCAACGACGCCGCCGCGCTGAAGAAGGCCGACATCGGCGTGGCGATGGGCTCGGGCAGCGAGGTCACCAAGCAGGCGGGCAAGATGGTGCTCACCGACGACAACTTCGGGACGCTGATCACCGCGATCCGGTTGGGCCGCAGCATCTACGAGAAGATCGTGTCGTACATCCGATACCAGATGGCCAAACTGTTCTCGCTGGTTCTACTGTTCCTCGTCGCGAGCATCTTCAACATCAACGAGGGGGTCGCGCTGACCCCGCTGATGGTGTTGTTCCAGCACTTCTTCATCACGCTGTTCCCGGTCGCGGTCATCATGGTCGACCCGGCCCCGCCGAACCTCATGAACAAGCCGCCCCGTGACCCGGGACTGCCCATCGCCAACCGCCCGGCGTTCGTGCAATGGCTGGCCTACGGAATCCTGCAGTTCGCCGTCACGCTCGCGGCGATGCTGCTGGCCCCCGGCGAGATGAGCACGACCGAGGCGAACGTTCCGATGACGATGGCATTCGTGGTGCTCTCGCTCGGGTCGATCCTGGCCGGACTCGTCATGCGCCGCGATCCGGAGTCGGGCCTGACGGCACCGGTGCTCGGGGCACTGAAGATCCTGTCCGTACCCGTCGTCGTCACCGTGTTCGCGGTGGAACTCGGCTTCCTCCAGGACCTGCTGATGACGACCTCGCTGACCGGCCGCCAGTGGCTCGCCTGCCTGGGGTGGTCGCTGATCGTCCCGGTCGTCGTCGAGGCGGAGAAGGCCGTGCGCCGTCGACGTCGGGCGCACCTGCCCGCTGCGATGGCCACGCTGGATGTCGTGACGCCCCGTCGCGCGCGAGTGCTCTGACGCCGTTCGTGACGCCCGTCACCGACGCCGCTCGGAGCGTCGATCCTCCGGTTCGTCGTAGGTCGGCACGCCCGAACCGGTCCGCAACTGCTGACGCCCACGGCCCACCGACCGGATGGTTCCGGTGAGGAACTCCTCGAACTCCGCCAGCTTGTTGTCGACGTAGAGGTCGCACTCGCCGCGCAGCCGATCCGACTCCGCGTGCGCGGCGTCGATGACGCGCGAGGACTCCGCATGCGCGGCCTGCACGACCTCCGTCTGCGATACCAGGCGATCCTGCTCCGCCTGCCCCTCGGCGACAGACCGCTCGTGCGATGCGCGGCCCGACTCGATCATGCGATCGGCCTCGGCCGCGGCCCGGGCGGTGACGTCGTCGTACTGGTTGCGCGCGTCCGTCACGGTGCGATCCGCCTCGTCCTGCGCGTCGGCGACGAGTTGCTCCGCGTGCGCCTGGGCCTCCGCGACCATTCGATCGGCCTTGTCCTTCGCGTCGGCGAGGATGCGGTCCGCGTCCGCGCGCGATCCGGAGAGCGTCTCGTCCGCCTCGGCATTGGCGCTCGAGACCGTCTGGTCGGCCTGAGCGCGGGCGTCGCCGACGAGCTTGTCGCGATGGTCGAGCACGTCCTGCGCGTCGTCGAGTTCGCCCGGGATCGCGTCGCGGACGTCGTCGAGCAGCTCGAGCACGTCGCCGCGTGGCACCACGCAGCCGGCGGTCATCGGCACACCGCGAGCTTCTTCCACGATCGCGACGAGCTCGTCGAGCGCCTCGAATACCCGGTACACGCCACACCCCATTCGTCGTCGACGGCTTACCTCACCAGTCTGCCTGCCGACCGACCCGTGGACGCCTCGCCACGCCCGGTGTGTCGAGGATCTACTGCGCGCGGCGTTCTTCGATGCGGGCGAGCAACTGCGCGTGCACCTTCGCGGGCAGCATGTCGGCGACGTCTCCCCCGAAGGTCGCGACCTCCTTGACCAACGAACTCGACAGGTAGCTGTACCGCGGGTTGGTCGCGACGAACAGCGTGTCGACGCCGGTCAGCTTGTGGTTCATCTGCGCCATCTGCAGCTCGTAGTCGAAGTCGTTGGCGCCGCGCAGACCCTTGACGATCGCGGTGGCGCCGTTGGCCTTCGCGTAGTCGACCAGCAGACCGTGCCAGGAATCGACACGCACGTTCGACAGGTCGGCGGTGGCCTCACGCATCATCGCGATGCGCTCGTCGATGGTGAACATGCCCTGCTTGCTCTTGTTGATCATCACCGTGACGATGACCTCGTCGAATTGCGCCGCGACACGGCCGATCACGTCGAGATGACCGTTGGTGACGGGATCGAAGGACCCGGGGCAGACCGCACTGCTCATGACTGCAGACCGTAACAGGCGATCTCGACGCGAGTGTCGCCGTACTTGCGGACCCGCTCGACCTCGAGTCCGGCGGGCCACACGGTGTCCGCGGACCGCGTGGCCCGCTCGACCACCACCATCGAGCCCTCCCCGATCCAGCCGCCCGCCGCGATGGCCGCGAGCACCGAACCGAGCTCGTCCTCCCCCAGCGCGTACGGCGGGTCGAGGAAGACGATGTCGTACTCGCGGTCGGGCGCACCGGCCACGACCGCGGCCACGGGCGCGGTCCGGACAACCGCACCCGCCAGCCCGACCGCGGCGACGTTCTCGCGCACCACCGCCGCCGCCTTCGCGTTCGACTCGACCAGCACGACGTGCTCGGCTCCGCGCGAAAGCGCCTCCAGCCCAAGGGCTCCCGATCCCGCATAGAGATCGAGCACGGCCGCACCGTCAAGCTCGACGCGTGCGTCCAGCGCACTGAACAACGCCTCCCTCACACGCTCGGAGGTGGGCCGGGTGCCCGCGGTGGGCACCCGGAGCCGGCGCCCACCCGCGGCGCCGGCAACGATCCGGGTCACTGCGGGCCGTCCTCCTCGGCCGCGACGACGGAGATCACCGCCAGCAGGTCACCACCCTCGACCTGCTGGACCGGCGCGATCGCCAGGCGGGTGACGATGCCGCCACGGCTCGCGGTGATCGCGGCCTCCATCTTCATCGCCTCGATCGTCGCGATCGTGTCGCCTGCGCTCACCTTCTGGCCTTCCGCCACGACCAGCGTCACGACACCGGCGAACGGGGCCGGCACGTGACCCGGGTTGCCTCGGTCCGCCTTCTCCGCGACGGGGACCTCGCTCGAGATCGAGCGGTCCCGCACCGACACCGGCCGCAGCTGGCCGTTCAGGATGCACATCACGGTGCGCATGCCGCGCTCGTCCGCCTCCGAGATCGCCTCGAGCCCGATCAGCAGCTCCACGCCGGGCGCGAGCTCGACACGATGCTCCTCGCCGCGACGCAGACCGTAGAAGAACTGGTTGGCCGACAGCCTCGAGGTGTCGCCGTACGTCTCGCGATGCTCGAGGAATTCCTTTGTCGGACCCGGGAACAGCAGTCGGTTGAGGGTGCCCTGCCGCTCCTTCGAGCCACCGGCGAGACCGGCCTCGTCGGCGGGGGTCAGGGTCACCTCGGGCTTCGCCTCGCCACGACCTTCCAGCGCCTTGCTCCGGAAGGGCTCGGGCCACCCGCCGGGCGGGGTACCGAGTTCGCCGCGCAGGAATCCGATCACGGATTCGGGGAGGTCGAACCGGGAGGGGTCCGCGGCGAACTCGTCGGTGGAGACGCCGGCACCGACCAGATGCAGCGCCAGGTCGCCGACCACCTTCGAGGACGGCGTGACCTTGACCAGGCGTCCGAGCATCCGGTCGGCGGCCGCGTACTTCGCCTCGACCTCCTCGAACTGGTCGCCGAGGCCGAGCGCGATCGCCTGCTGGCGCAGGTTGGACAGCTGGCCGCCGGGAATCTCGTGGGTGTAGACCCGGCCGGTCGGGGCGGGCAGCCCGGACTCGAACGGCGCGTACACCTTTCGCAACGCCTCCCAGTACGGCTCGAGGTCGCACACGGCCTGCAGGTCCAGTCCGGTGTCCCGCGGCGAGTACGCCGCGGCAGCGACGATCGCCGACAACGACGGCTGGCTGGTGGTCCCCGCCATCGCTGCGCTGGCACCGTCCACGGCGTCCGCACCCGCGTGCCAGGCGGCCAGGTAGGTGGCCAGCTGGCCACCCGGGGTGTCGTGCGTGTGCACGTGCACGGGCAGGTCGAAGTTCTTGCGCAGCGCGGTCACCAGCGTCGCCGCTGCGGGCGCCCGCAGCAGTCCCGCCATGTCCTTGATCGCGAGGACGTGGGCGCCCGCGTCGACGATCTGCTCGGCCAGCTTCAGGTAGTAGTCGAGGGTGTAGATGTTCTCGTTCGGGTTCGAGAGATCGCCGGTGTAGCTCATCGCGACCTCGGCGACCGCGGTCCCGGTCTCGCGCACCGCGTCGATCGCGGGGCGCATCTGGTCGACATTGTTGAGCGCGTCGAAGATCCTGAAGATGTCCACACCGGTCGCGGTCGCCTCGTGCACGAACGCACGCGTGACCGACTCCGGGTACGGCGTGTAGCCGACGGTGTTGCGGCCACGCAGCAGCATCTGCAGACAGATGTTCGGCACCGCGGCCCGCAGCGCGGCGAGGCGCTCCCACGGGTCCTCGTGCAGGAACCGGAGCGCCACGTCGTAGGTCGCCCCACCCCAGGCCTCGATGGAGAGCAGCTCGGGGGTCATCCGGGCGACGTGCCCGGCGACGTCGAGCAGGCCGCCGGTGCGCACCCGCGTCGCCAGCAGGGACTGGTGCGCATCGCGGAAGGTGGTGTCGGTGACGCCGAGCGCGTCCTGGGCGCGCAGCGCGGCCGCGAAGCCCTCGGGGCCCAGCTCCACCAGACGCTGCTTGGACCCGGCGGGCGGCGGGGTGGTCAGGTCGATCTTGGGCAGCTTGTCCCGCGCGTAGACCGTCGTGGGTCGCTCGCCGTGCGGCTTGTTCACCGTCACGTCGGCGAGGTAGGTGAGGATCTTGGTGCCACGGTCCGCGGAGGCCCGCGAGGTGAGCAGCTGCGGACGCTCCTCGATGAACGAGGTGGTCACCTTCCCCGCGCGGAAGTCCGGATCGTCGAGCACGGCCTGCAGGAACGGGATGTTCGTCGCGACACCGCGAATGCGGAACTCGGTGACGGCGCGGCGGGCGCGGGCCACGGCGGCGGGCAGGTCCCGGCCGCGACAGGTGAGCTTGACCAGCATGGAGTCGAAGTAGGCGCCGACCTCGGCGCCCAGGTTCGCACCGCCGTCGAGTCGCACGCCCGCGCCGCCGGGGGTGCGGTAGGCGGTGATCCGTCCCGTGTCCGGGCGGAAGCCGTTTGCCGGATCCTCGGTGGTGATGCGCAACTGCAGGGCGGCCCCGCGAAGCTTGATCGAATCCTGCCTCAGGCCAAGGTCTTCCAGGGACTCACCGGAGGCGATTCGGAGCTGCGCCTGGACCAGGTCGACGTCGGTGACCTCCTCGGTGACCGTGTGCTCGACCTGGATGCGAGGGTTCATCTCGATGAAGACGTGGTTGCCGCGGGTGTCGAGCAGGAACTCGACCGTGCCGGCGCAGGAGTAGTTGATCTGCTTGGCGAACGCCACGGCGTCCGCACAGATCCGGGCCCGCAACTCCTCGGACAGGTTGGGAGCGGGCGCGAGCTCGATCACCTTCTGGTGCCGGCGCTGCACGCTGCAGTCCCGCTCGAACAGGTGGATGACGTTGCCCTGGCCGTCGGCGAGGATCTGCACCTCGATGTGGCGCGGGTCGATCACCGCCTGCTCGAGGAAGACGGTCGCGTCACCGAAGGCGGACTCGGCCTCGCGCGCGGCGGCCTCGATCGCCTCGCGCAACTGGGCGCGCTCGGCCACCCGGCGCATGCCGCGCCCGCCGCCACCCGCGACGGCCTTGACGAAGATCGGGAACTCCATCGTCTCCGCCGCCGCCAGCAGCTCGTCCACGTCGGCGGAGGGCTCGGACGACGCCAGCACCGGCAGGCCCGCGGCCTTGGCCGCTGCGATCGCGCGCGCCTTGTTGCCGGTGAGCTCGAGGATCTCCGCGGACGGACCGACGAAGGTGATCCCCTCGGCCGCACACGCCGCGGCGAGGTCCGGATTCTCGGAGAGGAAGCCGTAGCCGGGATAGACGGCATCCGCCCCCGCCTTCTTCGCGGCCGCCACGATCTCGGCGATCGAGAGGTAGGCGCGCACGGGATGGCCCTGCTCGCCGATCTGGTAACTCTCGTCGGCCTTCAGACGGTGAACCGAGTTGCGGTCCTCGTACGGAAAGACTGCAACGGTGCCCGCGCCCAGCTCGTAGGAGGCGCGGAATGCCCGGATCGCGATTTCGCCGCGATTGGCAACCAAGACTTTTGAGAACATCGCTGAAAATTACCCCTGCGTTCGTGCCGATCGCGGTGTGGCGTTCCAGCATTCGGGAATCTCCCGCACATTCGGCCACCTGTAACGATGCAGTACGCTACCGGCAGCCACCTCACAGCACCATGGCACCCCCTGTGAGCTGCGATTTCAGTGAATTTCGGCGATCGTTCCGGCGGTCGGATCCAGCCCGTCGGGCCCAGCCGGAGCGTCCTGCATGATGTTTGCGCGGCTCCACACCACCGACGCCCACAGCACCGCCAGCGCGGCGGTCACGGCCCAGGTGACGAGGAGACCCGACGCCAGACCCGGCGGCCGGGTCTGTTCGGGCAGGCTCTGCTGCGACCAGCACGCGAGTAGTCCGAATACCGTCGCGATCCCGTTTCCGACCATCGCGACCCAGGCCATCGCCCACCGGCGTGAGCAGAGCGCGACCGCCGAGGCGCCGACACCGAACACCGCCACGAGGACGAGGTAGATCCGCAGCGGGACCGTGGCCCCCGGCTCGTTCCCGCCGGCCGGCGAGGTGAGGACGCTGAACGCGGATGCGCCTCCGGCATGGGGAAGGAAGTATCCCGTGGCGAGCAGTCCGACCGCTCCAGCTGCGACCGGAAGCAGTCGCCCGAACGAGAACTCCCCCGCCACGCGGCGCTCGATCGCCGCGAGTTCGTCCCGGTAGGCGGACAGGTCGTCGGTCATGTCAGGACTTCTCCAGAAATTCGATCCGGTCGGCGTCGAGCGCGGCGGTCACCATCGACGCGAGTCCGGGATGTTCGGTGAGTTCGGGGTCGGCGGCGACCACCCGCTGGGCGAACGCGCGGGCGGACTCGATCACGTCCTCGTGGTCGAGCAGTGAGAGCAGCCGCAGGGTGGTCACGGTGCCGGACTGCGCCGACCCGAGCACGTCGCCCTCCCGCCGTTGCGCGAGGTCCAGTTGAGCGAGCTCGAAGCCGTCGTTGGTGCCCGCGACGGCGCTCAACCGCTGGAACGGCGTCGAGCCGGGCCGCATGCCGGTGACCAGGATGCACAGGCCCTGATGCTTGCCGCGGCCGACGCGACCGCGGAGCTGGTGCAGCTGGCTGACGCCGAAGCGGTCCGCGTCCACGATCACCATGACCGTCGCGTTGGGCACGTCGACGCCGACCTCGACCACGGTCGTACACACCAGCACGTCGATCCGGCCCGCCGTGAAGTCGCGCATCACGGCGTCCTTCTCGTCGGACGGCAGCCGGCCGTGCAACAGCCCGGTGCGGACGGTCGCGAGCGCACCGAGGCGCAGCTCGTCGAAGAGCGCCAGGGCCGCGACCGTCGGCTGCTCCTTCGTTTCCGGCTTCTCGGGCGGAGCCTCGTCGTCGCCCTCCCCGATCCGCGAGCACACCACGTACGCCTGGCGCCCGTCGGCGACCTCCTCGAGGATCCGTTGCCACGCCCGGTCCACCCACGCGGGCTTCTCCGTGGCAGGCACCACGCTGCTCACGATCGGGGACCGGCCTCGCGGCAGCTCTCGCAGGGTGGAGGTCTCGAGATCGCCGAGCACGGTCATGGCAATGGTGCGAGGGATCGGTGTTGCCGTCATCACCAGCACGTGTGGGCTGAGCCCCTCGCGGGCTCGGCCGCGCAGCGCGTCGCGCTGCTTGACACCGAACCGGTGCTGCTCGTCGACGACCACCATGCCGAGGTTGAAGAACGAGACATCGTCCTGGATCAGGGCATGGGTGCCGATCACGATGCCCGCGTCCCCGGTGACCGCCTCGTTGAATGCGGCCCGGCGCGCGGCGACCGGCATCGACCCGGTCAGCAGGGTGACCCGCGTCGCATGCTCGTCGGCACCGAGTTCGCCTGCGGTGCCGAGAGATCCGAGCATCTGCCGCAGCGACCGGGCGTGCTGGGCGGCGAGCACCTCGGTGGGCGCGAGCAGCGCGCACTGGTACCCGCCATCGATCACCTGGAGCATCGCGCGCAGGGCGACGACGGTCTTGCCCGATCCGACCTCGCCCTGGAGCAGTCGGTTCATCGGGTGCGGCCTCGCAAGGTCGGCGGAGATCTCCTCCGCCACGGCGTGCTGTCCGTCGGTGAGGGTGAAAGGCAACTGCTTCTCGAACTCCGCTGCCAGACCGTCCGTCCGCGGCGGGCACTGCGGCGCGGTCCGGCCCTCGACGGCGTGCTTGCGCTGAGCCAGGACCAGCTGCAGTGCGGCCGCCTCGTCGAACCGGAGCCGCTCCCGAGCGCGGGAGACCTCGTCCTTCGTCTCCGGCAGGTGCACCAGGCGCAGCGCCTCGTCCAGCCCGATCAGGCCCTGCTCGTCCCGAACCGACTGCGGCAGTGGATCGTCCACCTCGTCGAGCTGGTCGAGCACCTGTCGCACGCAGCGGGCGAGCGTCCAGCTCTCCACCTCGCGCGTCGAGGGGTACACCGGAATGAGAGCCCGGTCGAAGATCGACATGTCCACGGCCGCACCGGAGTCCTGGCTGCTACGCGCCATGTCGGCGAGCGCGCCGGCCCCGCGGACCACCGCGGGCGCGTCGGACCCGTCGCGGGACGGCAGGATCAGGTAGCTGGGATGGGTCAGCCCGAGCCGCTCCCGGAAGTACTTGACGTTGCCCGAGAACATAGCCCGCACGCCGGGTTTGATCACGTGTGCGACCTTCTGCGGGTTGAAGAAGGTGGCGTCGACGTCCTGCTTGTCGCTGGAGAGCACGACTTTGAGGAATTTGCCCGAGCGCGACTTCATCGCGATGATCTTCGCGCTGGTCACGGTCGCGACGAGGGTGATGTGCGAGCCCTCCTCCGGCTTCGCCTCGCCCAGCTCCGCGCCCTGGGTCGCGTAGCGGTTCGGGTAGTGCCGCAGCAGGTCCTGAACGGTGTGGATGTCGAAGGCCTCGGCCAGCGCGTCGGCCGTCTTGCGTCCGAGCAGGTGATCGAGCCGGTCCGTCAGTGTCGCCATCAGTGCTGTCCGCCTATTCGACGCCGAGTTGCAGGAGGTCGCCGTCCTGTCCACCGGGGTAGACCAGGACCTCGACACCGGGGTGGTGTTTGGCGACGTGGTCGGTGAGCAGGTCCGCGAGACCGTCGGGAACCCCGGCGCCGAGCAGCAGGGTGACCAGTTCGCCGCCCACCCCGAGGACGTTGTCGAGCAACCGTCGGCCCGCCTCCGCGGCATCGGGAGCGATGACCACGACCTCGCGGCCGAGCAGGCCGAGGCCGTCACCGCGCTCGCAGGTGCCGACCAGGGTGAGCGCTCGTTCCTCGGCCACGCGCAGCGACCCCCAACGGGTGGTCGCCGCGGCCTCCGACATCGCGAAGGCGTCGTCCACGGCAACCCGTTCGGGGTCGTGCACGGCCAGAGCGGCCAGGCCCTGCACCATCGAGGAGCTGGGAAGCAGCTGCACCGAGTGGTTCTCGTCGCGGGCCGCGACACCGACCGTCACCAGTTCCTGCGCGGGCAGCGCACCGTTGGGCAGCACCAGCACCTCGCCGTAGCCGAGGTTCCGGATCGCCGCGAGCAACTGATGGGGCGTCACGGGCTCGTCGCAACGGAGTACCGCGGCGCCCTCGGCCGCGAACAGTTCCGCCGCGCCGTCCCCTGCGACCACCGCGAGAATGGCGCGAGAAGTCGACTTCGCAGGGACCGGCGGGCGTTCCCGGGCGGCGTCGAGCGCGAAGCACGAGATCCGGATCTGGCGGGGCAGGCCCGCGGCGAGGGCCGCCTCGACGGCTGCACCCGGGTCGGAACAGTGCACGTGTACCGACCACGAACCCGCCCCGTCCCCGACGATGACCACCGAGTCGCCCAGGTCGTCGAGACGGGTGCGCAGCGCGTCGACCCGGCTGTCGTCGGAGTTGCCGAGCAGGTACATCACCTCGAAGTCCTGCCCGACCGCGTCCTGGCCGCACTCGACGGCGGGCTCGGCGGACGGCGCGACCTCGGCGGGCTCGACGACCACCGGGACGACGGCGGTGAGATCGGACCGCTCCGGGGTGACCCCGGTGACGACCGCGACCAGCGCATCGAGGATCACCACCAGACCGAGGCCACCCGCGTCGACCACCCCCGCATTGCCGAGTGCGGCCAGCTGCGACGGGGTCTTGCCGAGCGCCGCCGCGGCCGCGGCGGCCGCCACCGTCACCACGCCTCCGAGGTCGGTGCCGCGCGGGCATGCGCTGGCCGAGGCCGCGGCGTGACGCAGCACCGTGACGATCGTCCCCTCGACCGGAATGCTGATCGCCTCCGCTGCCAGCACCGCCGCCTCGTTGAGGGCGCCGCGCACACTGTCCGCGTCCAGCGGGCCGGCGGCGACCGCTTCGGCGATGCCACGCAGCACCTGGGACAGGATGACGCCGGAATTGCCGCGGGCACCGGCGACCGCCCCGCGCGCCAGCGCCGCGGCGACCTCGCCCACCGACGCGTCCTCGGCCGCGGTCGCGCCCTCTTCGGCGGCCGCCTGCATGGTGAACAGCAGATTCGTTCCGGTGTCGGAATCGGGTACCGGGAAGACGTTGAGCCGGTTGATCTCCTCGCGGCGACTGTCGAGTCCGTCCACACAGGCCCGCGCCCAGCGGCGCAGCGCCACTCCGTCAACGCTCTGCAGGGCCTCGAGCACCGCTGTTCTGTCCCTCCGCCCGTGTGGGTATTCTCGGTCCCGCAAGACTAGCGGTCGGGTACGTCGATGCACTCGGCTCGATGCGCGGGCCGGGCCGGTTTGGCCAATCGATCCCGTTGCAGCTAGTCTTGCAGGGTTGCCTCGCAAGGGTTACTTCGGTCTCCCCTGTTCGCAGGCGAGCATCACAGCAGTACAGATTCACCCGCTCCACCGCACGACCCATAAGTATCCATCACCACATCAAGGAGTTCGCGACTATGGCTGCCGTCTGCGACGTATGCGCCAAGGGACCCGGCTTCGGTAAGTCGGTCTCGCACTCGCACCGGCGTACCAACCGTCGCTGGAACCCGAACATTCAGACTGTCCGGGCCCAGGTTGGACCCGGTCACCGCCAGAAGCTCAACGTGTGCACCTCCTGCCTCAAGGCGGGCAAGGTCGTTCGCGGCTGATCTTCCCCAGCACTCGACTGTGCCCCCGACGCCTCCGGTGTCGGGGGCACAGTTGTATTCCGGGCGAACCCGACGCTCACCGCTGTGCGAGACGCCCCGACGACCGCGGTCCCGGCTGCCGATATGGTGCAGCGGTGACTTCACTCGACGGCCTCAGCCGCGTCAGCCTCGAAGGCGACGTCCTCCGCATCGCTATCGCCACCGCCGACAACGGCACCTCACTCGACTTCGACGGAGTCGACCAGGGCACCAAGGCCCTGCGCGCCCTGTCCGCCGGCACCCTGGCGGCTCGTAGCGTCCTGCTGATCGGCGAGGGCGCCAACTTCTGCGCGGGCGGCAACGTCCGAGCGTTCGCCAGTGCCGAGAACCGCGCCGAGTACGTCGGCACCGTCGCCGGCGCCCTGCACGATTTCGTGCGCGCGATCGAGGCAACCGAGGTCCCGATCGTCGCAGCGGTGCAGGGCTGGGCGGCGGGCGCCGGGATGAGCCTGGTGTGCACGGCGGACATCGCGATCGGCGGACCGTCGACCAAGCTGCGGCCCGCCTACCCGTCGATCGGCTACACGCCGGACGGCGGCATGTCGTGGACGCTGCCGCGGATCGTCGGCGTGGCCCGCGCCCGCGAGATCCTGCTCACCGACGCGGTGCTCGGCGCCGACGAGGCCGTGCGCCTCGGCGTGCTGAGCCGGCTCGTCGGCGACGACGAGGTCAAGGACGAGGCGCTGCGCGTCGCCCGAACCCTCGCGGCAGGCCCGACCAGCGCGTACGCCGGGATCAAGCGCCTGCTGGTGGGATCCGGTTCGGCCACCCTCTCCGAGCAACTCGACGCCGAGACCGCGTCGATCTCCGCCGCCGCCGACACCGTTGCGGGCCGCGAGGGCGTCGACGCCTTCGTCGAGAAGCGCCGGGCGGATTTCGCGACCAACCGCTGACCCGCGGTCCCGGAGGCCGGGCGGGTGCCCCCGCGTGGCGCCGACCGCCCGGCCGCCGGCGTTCAGGGC
>NZ_JBHZAH010000033.1:0-42964 GCF_042754225.1 Rhodococcus sp. NPDC059234 | reverse complement strand
GGCAACCGCCCGTTCGCGTCGTGCCGTCACGAATCGTCGGTGATCGTCAGGGCTCGATCACGCGACTACCCTGAATCAGAGGAGGTGCGTCGTGATCTACCTGTTGGCGCTCGTCGGGCTGGTGACGCTGGCCGTGTTGCTGTGGAAGGCCTTCGGGCCGGACACCCAGGCTCCGCCCGCCGGCCGAGTCGTGGGACCGGACGACGATCCGGAGTTCTTGTGGCGGATGAATCGACGGAACCACCCGCGATCCGGCGACACCCCGGACAGCAACCCGGGTGACCACTCCGACTGAAAGTCGCGCGGCCGATCAGGCCGGCGGCTTGGCGAGCGCCTTGAACATCCGGTCGGTCATCTTGACCGCCTGATCGCCGCCGTCCGCGTTCTGCACGAAGACCGCAAACGCCAGGTCACCGCGGGAACCGTAGAACCAGCGATCGTCGTCGTGCGCGCCCGTCGCGCCGACCAGGTCTCCGTAGCCCGCGAGCAGGTTGGCGCTGCCGCGCTGCACCGTGTCGCGCATGACCCCGCGCAGCTGGTCGACCACCGCCGACGGCAGCGCCGGCGCCGTCTCCGTGGTCGTTGCGGGCTGTCCCGCCGCGATCACCGGGACGGTCGGGGCGCCACGCGAGATCGCCGCGGCCACCAGCGCCATCCCGAACGGGCTGACCATCACGTCGTCGGACTTCTTGTCCGACGCCGCCCGCATCAGGTTGGGTCCGCCGCTCGGGAAGGTCGCGGTCTGCTGGTCGAGGCCGGGAATCTTGTAGCCGAGCGCGAGTCCGAGCTCCTTCGCCGCATGCTCGACGTCGGTGTTCTGCGCGGCGGCGGCGGTGCGGACCAGGTCGAGCGCGGACCCGGACGGGTACAGCCCGGTGAACGCGATCGGCCCCTGGTCGCTGGCCTGGTTGTTCTGTGCGACCGCGAGCAGGGCACCGGTCGACGGCTGGATCGCGACGATCGCAGCGGGCGTGCCCACGCTCACCACCGCGTCCTCGGCGGCCAGCTGCAGGCGCGGCTCGAGGGTCGACCGGATGTCCGGCCCGGGCGGACCCTGGTAGCCGGTCAGCGGAGTCCGCGAGCCGTCCTGGGCCACCGCGTTCACCGCCCACCCTGCCGTCTCGTCACGGTTGGCCTGCCAGACGTTGCGCATCGCGTCCACGACCGGGCTGGTGACTCGACGGTCCACGGTGATGAGCTTGGGCTGGGTGTCGATCACCACACCGGGGATCGCCCTCAGGTCGCTCTCGAGGACGGCGAAGTCGCCGTCACGCAGGCTCACCGCGGTGACCTGCTTGCCGTGCGCCGCGGCGAGGTCCTGCTGCATCGACTCCGGGGTGATCAGCGGCGCGACCGGTTCGATGACCTTCGCCAGCCGGACGGTGGTGCCGACCGGATCGGGCATGGTCGCGGGATCGAGCTTCACGGCGTTGATGCGCTGCTCGGTCATCATCGGCACGCCCGCGATGTCGAACACGGTCGGCGGTGCGGCGTCGGTGCGGTCCAGCCGGAGGATGCGGCCGTTGCCGATGCCGGGGGCGACCGTCTGCGGGTTCCACGACACCCGCCAGCCGACGGACAGCTTCCGGACCCACCCGTCGACGTTGTACTTCCAGGTGCGGTCCTTGCCGAGGTCCCAGGTCGCCGCGGCGTTGAACATCCCGGAGTCGGCGCCGAGGCTGATCACCTGGTTGACGTCGAAGTCGACCTTCTCGGGTTCGAGCGCATCGAACATCTGCTTCATCGACGCCTTCGCGGCGCTCGGGTAGGAGGTCAGATCGGCGGCGGCGTCCACGTCGTGGGCGTTGAGTGCCCCGACGAACCGCGCGACCACCGTGTCGGGATCGTCAGTCGGTTTGTGCAGGACTCCGGAGACGACGCCCACCCCGAGCACCAGCGCCGTGCCCAGCGCGATTCCGTTCCAGACCCGAAGTGACCCCCGAACCGTGCGCATGTATCGATCATCGGGTATCCGCGGCCCCGATGTCGGACGACCGAACCTCCGAAGTGGTCACAACTACGCCACAGTTCCGTGACCTTCGGGCGCGATGGCGGCTCTTCCGAAATCAGCTCGTGACCTTCCGCCGATCACGCGCCCGAACGGTGACGATTCGCCCCGATTCCGGGCGGCGATCAGCTCAGGCCGGCGTAGGAGTGCAGGCCCGAGACCACCATGTTGATGATGAACAGATTGAACAACATAGCCACGAAGCCGGCGATGTTGATCCACGCCGCACGGGTGTTCCGCCAACCCGAGGTCGCGCGCGCGTGCAGGTAGGCGGCGTAGATGACCCAGGCGATGAAGGACACGGTCTCCTTGGGGTCCCATCCCCAGAACCGGCCCCACGCGGCCTCCGCCCAGATCGCACCGAGGATCACGCCTGCGCCGAACAGCGGGAAGGCGATGATCGTGGTCTTGTAGGCGAGCCGGTCGAGGGTCTGGGCATCGGGCAGTCGGGACGCGAGCTTGCCCCAGAAGCTGCTGGACTCCTCGCCCTTCGGCTGGCGCAGCCGCAGCAGGAACATCAGGCTGGCGACGCCGGCGACCATGAAGATGCCGCTGCCGACGCTGATGATCGTCACGTGGATCGGCAGCCAGTAGGACCGGAGCGCGGGCACGACCGGAGCGGCGTCGGCGTAGAGCACCGTGGCCGCCAGGAACATCAGCGGAATGACCACGACCAGCACGTACACCCACAGGGACCGGTACGCCTGGCTGCGCAGCGCGATCAGCCCGACCACCATCGAGGCGGCGGTGGCCATGGTCACGAACTCGTACATGTTGCCCAGCGGGAACCGGTCGGTGGCGAACCCGCGCAACACGATCGACGCGATCTGGAGCGCGACACCGACGACGAGGACGGCCATCGCCATGTTGCCGAGCCGTTCGGACCAGGGCTTGCTGGGCTCCTCGACCACCCGACCGGGTACCGCCGCGCTCGGTGCGGGGCTGGGCCCGCCGGCCCCGACGAGCTCACGCGCCTCACGCTGCGCCGCCGCGTCGGCCTTGGTCGTGGCGAACTGCGCGATCAGCAGCACGAAGGCCAGCACGTAGATCGCGAACGAGGACTGGAATGCCAGGTCGCTGTAGCGGGCCAGGGTTTCGTTGATCGGCATCGTGTGTCTCCTGCGCTCAGGCGCGGTTCTGCGGGGTCGACTGGTCTGTGTTCGCTTCGCCGGCGCCGCCTCGCAGGTCGCCCAGCAGGCGGCCGGAGAGGCGGTCGAACTCGTCGCCCCAACCGGCCTGGTCGGTGCGGGCGAGCCCACCCAGTTCTACTACGGTACGTCGTCGTTGCGGGTCCAATGTATCCGACACGGTGTCGGCATCAGCCGGCGCGGGGTACACCCGAACCCAGATGCGCCTGCGCTTGACCACCAGCGAGACCAGCAGCCCGGCCATCATGGTCAGCGCGAACACCAGCACCCACCCCTGCGCCGGATCGTGCGAGACCTGCAGGTTCACGAACTCCTTGGCGCCGTCGAACCGCACCTGGGTGCCGTCCGGCAGCGTGGAGCTCTCCCCCGGCCGCAGGTTGACGCGATCCTGCTTCGTCAGCCGGCCCTGGTTCACCAGTTCCTTGCTCAACGAGAAGATCGACTGCGGCAGGCCGGTGTCCAGGCCGGTGTCGCCCTTGTAGATGTCGATGGCGACCGCCGGGTCGCGCATCGCCGGGTAGCTCGACGAGAGCAAGTTGCCGTGCATCAGCGCGGTCGGCGCGAACAGCCCCTCGAGCGCGATCTGGTTCTTGCGGCGCTCGGCCGAGTCCGGATACATCCCCCCCGGCGGGTCGAACCGCATGGCACCGCTGGACAGGAAGGTCACCGCGTCGTCGGGCCGCCACTGCAGGGTCTCGGTGCGGGTCTCGCCGTTCGGGAAGGTCACCGTGAACGTCGGGGCGAACCCGTGTCCCTGCAGGTAGACCCGGTCGCCCGCGACCCGGAGCGGATGGTTGACCTGCAACTGGTCGCTGCGCCAGGTGTCCGACGCGATGTCGTCGCCGGACTGGTACTCGATGTTCGAGGTGAACATCTCGGCCTGCCCGTTGTCCAGGTAGTCGGCCTTGAAGTCCTTGACCCGCACGCACAGCGGGGTCATGCCGGTGCCGTCCTCCTCCAGGCCGGCCCGGAACGAGTCGAACACCGCGGTCGACGTGGTGCAGATACCGGGGCCGTCGTCGGCGATCACAATGACGTTGCCCTCGTAGCTGAACAGCTTGCCGATCGCGATCGCAGCGAGCAGGCCCACCAGCGACAGGTGGAAAACCAGGTTGCCCGCTTCCCGCAGGTACCCCTTCTCCGCCGACACCGTGATCTCGCCCGGCCTGCCCGCGCGCAGGTCCGCTCCGGTGCGGGTACTCGTCTTCCAGCCCCGCAGCCGCGTGCGGACCGCCTCGGCGACCGCCTCGGGCTCGACGTCGACCGTCGCGTCGGTGTGATGCGGCAGTCGGGCCAGGTTGCGCGGCGCGGCCACCGGCTTGGCACGCAGGGCCTGGTAGTGCTCCCAGCAGCGCGGCGTGATGCAGCCGATCAGGGACACGAACAGCAGCACGTACACGGCGGTGAACCAGAAGCTGGCGAACACGTCGAACAGTTCGAGCTTGTCCATCAGCGGCCCGAGCGTGGGCCGGTTGGCGATGTACTCGTCGACCTTGCCCGCGTTGAGGCTGCGCTGCGGCAGCAGCGCGCCCGGAATGGCCGCGAACGCGAGCAGGAACAGCAGCACCAGCGCGGTCCGCATGGAGGTCAGGCCGCGCCAGGTGTTGCGCACCAGCGCGACCGCCCGGCGGGCGAGCGACTGTCGCGTCGGCGGAGTCGGCGCGGCGGCGTCCCCGTCCACGATCTGTTCTTCGTTGACCGTCATATCGGCAACGTCACCTCCGATATGAACGCGTCCCGAACCCACCCGACAAAGACGTCCCACATGCCGGTGACCAGGGCCAGGCCCACCGCCACCAGCATCACGCCGCCGAAGATCTGAATCAGCCGCGCGTTGCGTCGCAGCCAGCCGACGCCGCGCAGCGCGCTCACCGATCCGAAGGCCAGGATCACGAACGGCAACCCCAGGCCGACGCAGTACGCCACGATGAGCGCCACCCCGCGCGCGGCGGTCGCGCCCTCGGTGCCCGCCGCGACCGACAGCACGCCGGCCAGCGTCGGCCCCAGGCAGGGCGTCCACCCGAGCCCGAACACCGCGCCCAGCATCGGCGCCCCGATCAGCCCGGACACCCGCCGCGGCTCGAACCGGACGTCGCGCTGCAGCGCGGGCACCAGACCGATGAACACCAGACCCATCGCGATGGTGACCACGCCGCCGATCCGCTGGAGCACCTCGCGGTTGACCGTGACGGCGGAGATGAGGCCGAACACCGAGACCGTGGCCAGCACGAACACCACGGTGAAGCCGAGCACGAACAGTCCCGCCGCGCCCGCGACGCGCAGTCGAGCCGCGGCCTTGGTGTCGGTTCGGCTCTTCAGCGCGCCCGCCTCGGCCGCGGTGACCGCGGGGGCGTCGGCGCCGACGACGCCGGCCAGGTACGACAGGTAGCCGGGCACCAGCGGCACCACGCACGGCGACGCGAACGAGACCAGCCCGGCCAGCATGCACGCGCCGAGGGCGAGCAGCAGCGGTCCGGAGGCCGCGGTGTTCTGGAAGCTCTCGCCTATCCCGGCTGCGAGCGTTGCGGTACTCACTGTTCTCGCGCGACCCTCTCCACCACCGGCTGCAGATCCTCCGCGAGCAGCGCCTTGAGGAACACCGCGGCGACCCGGTGCTCCCGGTCGAGGACCAGGGTGGACGGGATGACGCTGGTCGGGAAGCTGCCGCCGAGCGCGGTCAGCGTGCGCATGGACGGGTCGTAGATCGACGGGTAGCCGACCTTGTGGTTGACGATGAAGTCCTGCGCGGCCTGCTTGCTGTCCTTGACGTTGATACCGAGGAACTCCACTCCGAGGTCCTTGGTGTTGTCGTACACCGTCTCGAGGTCGTCGGCCTCACCGCGGCACGGGCCGCACCACTGACCCCACAGGTTGACCACGACGACCTTCCCGTCGAAGTCGGACAGCGCGGTGGTCTTGCCGTCGACCGTCACGTCGGGCCCGGACATCTGCCCGAGCGTGCCGCGCTCGCTCGGCGGGTCGTAGTAGATCTCGGTCTTGCCGCCCGGCGAGACGAAGTCGAAGGTGCCGCCCTGCGCGACCGCGTCGGAACCGGTGCCGCAGGCGGTCACGAGCACGGCGGTCGCCAGGACCGCCGCCACCCCCGCCAGCGCACGGGGTGCGGCCGCAAGTCGCCTCATGCCCCGGTCACCCTCGGATCGGACGCGCCCGCGGGCTCCGAGTAGACGATGTCGACGAGGGTGTCGCCCTCGTACACCAGCGAGGTGAGCGAGGCGAGGCCGCACTGACGGTGCCGCGGGTCGTGCCAAAGTCGCTCGCCCTGCAGGAACCGGCGCAGCGTCCACACCGGCAGCTGATGGCTCACGCAGACGGCCTCGTGCCCGACCGCCGCGACGCGGGCCGCGTTGACCGCGGCGAGCATTCGGTGCGCGATCTGCAGGTACGGCTCGCCCCAGGACGGGGTGAAGGGATCGCGCAGCTTCCACCAGTGCCGCGGGCGGCGCAGCGCGCCGTCGCCGACGGAGACCTTGAGCCCCTCGAACTCGTTGCCCGCCTCGATCAGGTTGTCGTCGGTGGCCAGCGTCAGACCGTGCTCGTCGGCGATCGGCGTCGCCGTCTCCTGCGCCCGCTGCAGCGGCGAGGCCACCACGTGGGTGATGTCGTGGCCAGCCAGCACCGACGCGACCGTGCGCGCCTGCGACTGACCGGTGACGGAGAGCCGGTAACCGGGGAGCCTGCCGTACAGGATCCCCTTGGGGTTGTGGACCTCGCCGTGCCGGAGAACGTGCACGATGGTGCGGGATTCGGCCGGGTCTGCGGGCGGCGTCTGCTGAAGGCTGGTCACGTGGTCTGCTCCGTGAGCTAAGGGGCGGGAAGAACGGTCGGGTCTAGCTGGTCGGCTTCGCGGCTGCGGCTGCCCGCGCGGCGGCGGGCAGCGCGTCCGCAATGCGGTCGAACGCGGCGTCGTCGAGGGCGGCCGAAACGAACCACGCCTCGTAGGCACTCGGGGGCGGGTACACGCCGCGGGAGAGCAGCGTGTGGAAGAAGGCTGGGAACCGCCAGGTCTCGCTGGCCTTCGCCGCCGCATAGTCGGTGACGGGGCGGTCGGCGAAGAACACGCTCACCATGGTGCCTGCAAATTGCACCTGGTGCTCGACCCCGGCCTCGGTGAGGGCGTCACCGAGCAGTCGGCCGAGGGTCGCGGCGTTGCGCTCGAGGGCGTCGTAGACGCTCTGGTCCGCGGCGCGCAGGCTGGCCAGTCCGGCGGCAACGGCGACAGGATTCCCGGACAGCGTGCCGGCCTGGTAGACCGGACCGGCCGGTGCCAGGTGTGCCATCACGTCGGCGCGACCGCCGAACGCGGCCGCGGGCAGTCCACCGCTCATCACCTTGCCGAAGGTCGTCAGGTCGCCGGCGACGCCGTCGAGCCCGTACCAGCCGGCGGAGCTGACGCGGAAGCCCGTCATCACCTCGTCCATGATCAGCAGCGCGTCGTGGGCGGTGCACAGCCGGCGCAGGCCCTCGTTGAAGCCGGGCACGGGCGCGATCGCGCCCATGTTGCCCGCGGCGGCCTCGGTGATCACACACGCGATCTGACCGGGGTTCGCGGCGAAGACGCGGGCGACCGCGTCGAGGTCGTTGTAGGGCAGCACGATGGTGTCCGAGGACTGTGCGCCGGTGACACCGGGCGAGGTGGGCAGGCCGAAGGTCGCCAGCCCCGAGCCCGCCTCGGCGAGCAGCGCATCGACGTGGCCGTGGTAGCAGCCGGCGAACTTGACGATCTTGGTGCGGCCGGTGAAGCCGCGGGCCAGGCGCACGGCGCTCATCGTCGCCTCGGTGCCGGAGTTGACCAGCCGGACCGCGTCGACCGAGCCGACCCGGTCCACGATGGTCTCGGCGAGTTCGATCTCGCCCTCGGTGGGGGCACCGAAGGACAGTCCGGTGGTCGCCGCCTCGCGCACGGCCTCGACGACCGCGGGGTGCGCGTGACCGAGGATCATCGGACCCCACGAGCACACCAGGTCGACGTAGTCGTTGCCGTCCACGTCGGTGAGGGTGCAGCCGGAGGCGCTGGCGATGAATCGGGGCGTGCCGCCCACCGAGCCGAACGCCCGAACCGGGGAGTTGACTCCTCCGGGGATGACCGCACTGGCACGTTCGAAGAGCTGGGCGGACTTCGCGGGAACATGCCCGGCGCCGCCAGGAGTGGGCTGCGCGGATGCGCCGGTGGATACAGTCACGGCCCCCAGTGTCCCAGTTCCTGCGATCTTGACAACGACAGGGTGTAGGAGATTGGGCCGGAACGAGGCGAAACACCGGACCGCACCCTGCACGGCGGCCCGAAACACCAGGTGAGCGGTCGGCGCCTCGACTCGGCGGAGGTGCGGAGTGACATATCAGACAGTCCGGTCACGCAGAATGTCCGCATGGAACCCACGATCGACGCGTTGCAGGACCACCGCCACGAGCTCTACGAACGATTCCAGGTCGCCCAGGTGGCGGTGTCCGCCGACGGTCGCGAGGTGTCCTTCGCGGGACCGCTGGAGACCGGCGTCGAGGTCGGCGGGTTCGCGGTGATCGAGTTCGACGGCGGCCGCGGGGTCGTGGTTCAGATTCGGGAGGTCGGCCTGGTCGAGCGCGAGGGCCCGCAGCTCGACTTCACCGTGCGCGACGGAATGGCCCGGCTCGGCGTGGTCTCGGCCAGCGCACGCCCGCTGATGCGCGCGCTGCACGGGGCCGCGACCACCCTCGGCGAGTTCACCGACCGCGGTTTCGTCGAGCAGCGTGCGGTCGAACCGTTCGGCGAGCGCCCGATCCGGCCGGCGAGCGGCGCTGAGACCGCCGCGATCGCCGCGGGCCTGACCGGGACCGCCGCGACCATCGAGATCGGCGTGCTGCGCCAGGCGCCGGACGTGCCGGCCCGGCTGCGGGCGAAGGGGTTCGCGCGGCACACGTTCATGTGCGGTCAGTCCGGCTCCGGCAAGACGTACACCACCGGCGGCCTGCTCGAGCGGCTGCTCGGCTCGACCGAGCTGCCGATCGTGGTGCTCGACCCGAACTCGGATCACGTGTTCCTCGGCTCCTGCGATCCCGAGGACGGGTCCGAAGCGGCGGCGCGGCACCGAGAGGTCGCACCGGGGGTGCACGTGGCGCGGGCGCGCGGCTACGGCGCGAAGCACACCCTGTGCATCGACTTCAGCGACCTCGACCTGGACGCGCAGGCACTGCTGCTGCGGATGGACCCGATCCGCGACCTCGACGAGTTCCGGGCGCTGCGCCAGGTCACCGCGACCCTGGCCGCGCCCTACTCGATCCACGACCTGGCGGCCGCGGCCGCCGGTCACCGGGACACCGAGCGGCTCGCCGCCCGGATCGGCAACCTGCGCATCGCGGAGTGGGACCTGTGGCGTCGCGGCGACGAACGATCGGCGATCGAGTACGACATGAGCGCCGCCCGCTGCGTCGTCGTCGACCTCGGGAGCCTGTCGCGCCCGGACGAGCGGACGGCGGTCGCGCTGGCGATCCTCGGCAGGCGCTGGGCGGGCAGGCGTCGCCGCGAGCCGGTGCTGCTGGTCGTCGACGAGGCGCACAACGTGCTGCCCGCCGTCACCGACGACCCGCTCCTGCGGGCCACCGCCGACCTCGGCGTCCTGATCGCCGGGGAGGGCCGCAAGTTCGGCCTGCACCTGTTCGTGGCGACGCAGCGACCCGGGAAGGTGCACCCGAACGTGGTCTCCCAGTGCGACAACCTGGTGCTGATGCGGATGAACGGCGCCGCCGACATCGAGGACCTGAGCACCCTGTTCTCGCACGTGCCCGCCCCGATGCTGCACCGGGCGACCGGGTTCGGGCTGGGACAGGCCCTGTTCGCCGGGCCCATCGCGCCCGTTCCGCTGCTGACTCAGGTGGGGGTGCGGGTCAGCCCCGAAGGTGGCGGGGACGTGCCCACGACGTGGGCACGGGTGACTAGATGACGGGCGTGGGGTTGTCCACGATCAGCCCGTGGCACACGCCGGTCGGCAGGCAGAACTCGTTGACGCGGACCATCCCGATCCGGACGCCGTCGACGACCCGGTAGAAGGAGAAGCTGCGGCCGTCGATGCTGTGCGCCCGCACGTCGGGCAGCGTGGTGAGGTCCTTGTTCGTGTTGAACAGGTCGTCCTGGTTGAGGACCGGGTTGACCAGGAACTCGGTGTGCGAGCCGTCGGCCAGCGGGGTGAACCGCTCGGCGCCGGGGGCGGCCGGCGCCGCGGTTGCGATGGCGGCCGAGGCGGCCAGCACGGCGACGGATCCGGCAGTGGCGGCGACGATGCGGGTGACTCGGGTGACTGCGCTCATAGTTCACAGATAGAACACGACCGGCGCATCATTTGCCAGGCCAACCAATACCGATCGGGTCACGGTGCCCCGATCCGGGGCGGACGTGCTCGGCCGTATCCGGGTGGGCGTGCGGCTCACAGGTTCCCGCGCGCGGCCTGCTCCCGCTCGATGGACTCGAACAGGGCCCGGAAGTTGCCCTTGCCGAAGCCGAGCGAGCCGTGCCGCTCGATCAGCTCGAAGAACACGGTCGGCCGGTCGCCGAGCGGCCTGGTGAAGATCTGCAGCAGGTAACCGTCCTCGTCGCGGTCGACGAGGACGCCGCGCGCCTTGAGCTGGTCGACCGGCACCCGGACCCGCCCGATCCTGGCCCGCAGCTGCGGGTCGTCGTAGTAGGCGTCCGGGGTGTCGAGGAACTCCACCCCCGCCGCCCGCAGGGCGTCGACCGCGCTGAGGATGTCGTCGGTGGCCAGGGCCAGGTGCTGGCAGCCGGGTTCGCCGTAGAAGTCGAGGTACTCGTCGATCTGCGAGCGCTTGCGTCCGACCGCAGGCTCGTTGAGCGGGAACTTCACCCGGTGGTTGCCGTTCGCGACGACCTTGCTCATCAGGGCGGAGTACTCGGTGGCGATGTCGTCCCCGACGAACTCGGCCAGGTTCGTGAACCCCATGACCTCGTTGTAGAAGTGCACCCAGTCGTTCATCCGGCCCATCTCGACGTTCCCGACGGCGTGGTCGA
Organism: Rhodococcus sp. NPDC059234; assembly: GCF_042754225.1. Taxonomy (NCBI): domain Bacteria; kingdom Bacillati; phylum Actinomycetota; class Actinomycetes; order Mycobacteriales; family Nocardiaceae; genus Rhodococcus; species Rhodococcus sp. NPDC059234. The sequence continues at coordinate 31,794 of NZ_JBHZAH010000033.1, read as the reverse complement.
GCGCCTGGAACAGCGGACGCGGCCCGCCCTCGAATCCGCTTGTCCGCGGGACGAATCCGGGCAGGTACACCCCGTGGTACCGGGACCGGTCGACGAGGGTGTGCCGGGTGCTGCCGTAGGTCGCGAGCGCGGCGAGCCGGACGGTGCCGTGCTCGTCGGTCTCGTCGTGCGGTTCCTCGAGGACAGTGGCGCCGTGGGCGCGGGCGTGCTCGACGCAGCGGTCGACGTCGAGGACCTCCATCGCCAGGTCCACCACGCCGTCGCCGTGCCTGCGGTGGTGGTCGGCCAGTGCGCTGCCGGGGTCGACGGCGCCGGTCAGCACGAACCGCACCGAACCGGACTCGAGCACGAACGACTTGTGGTCGCGCTGACCGGTTTCCGGTCCGGCGTAGGCGACGAGTGTCATCCCCCAGGCGGAGGCGAAGTAGTGCGCGCTCTGGGTGGCGTTGCCGCACACGAAGACCACGGCGTCCATCCCGACGACCGGGAACGGGTCCGCAGCGTCGTCGTGGTCGACGAGCCCGACGAGGCGCCGCAGCCTGGCGCGGCCCAGGTGGGCGGCACGCTCGTGCGGGGTGAGCCGCGCGGTGGTCATGTCCCCACTGTGACCCCGCGCCGACGACTGCGCAACGACACCGGTTGACGCTGGTCACCATGTACAGAATGCTGGCCTGTGAGCGGGTTCTGCTGGACATGTTGACCACCGATCCCGCCGACGGGAGGGCACCGATGAGCATCGACCGCCTGGACGCGGACCTACTGGACCTGCTGCACGCCGAACCGCGGGTGGGGGTGCTCGAGGCCTCCCGACGACTGGGTGTCGCGCGCGGCACCGCCGCGGCGCGCCTGTCCCGCCTCGAGCGCACCGGGGTGATCGCCGGCCTCGCCCCGACCCTCGACGCCGCGGCCATGGGCTTCCCGGTCACCGCGTTCGCCACGCTCGAGATCGCGCAGGGTCAGGGGCACGGCGCGGTGGTCGAGCACCTCGCGGCGATCCCGGAGGTGCTCGAGGCGCACACCATCACCGGGGCCGGCGACGTCCTGATCCGGGTGGTCGCCCGCACGCACGCCGATCTGCAGCGGGTGATCAACCAGATCGTGGACGGCACCCACGTGCTGCGGTCCGCGACGTCGATCGCGTTGGAGACGCCGATTCCGTTGCGGCACCAGCAGTTGGTACGGATCGCCGCCGACTGATCACCCCACGGACAGGTGCGGGTCGAGCGCCCGCAGGATCGCCGCCCGCGGCTTCGCGCCGGTCAGTCGCTCGACCAGTTGCCCACCGACGAACAACGCCAGCGTCGGCGTGCCCATCACCTGGTAGTCGCGGGTGACGTGGGGGTTGGCGTCGACGTCGACGGTGACGACGCTCAGTCGCCCGGCCTCGTCGGTCGCGATCTGCTCGAGCACGGGCGCGATCATCTTGCAGGGCCCGCACTGCGTCGCGGTGAAGTCGACGAGCACCGGCGTGCTCGATGCGAGTACGTCGGCGGCGAAGTCGGCGTCGGTGGTGGCAGCGAGGGCCATGGTCAGTCCTTCTCTCTCGGGCGGCCGGGTCGGGGTCGAGCCGGTCAACGGTTCACTTGGGCGATCAGTCTCTGGTGCACACCGGCTTCCGCGCCGCACTCGCAGACGAGGCGGGCGGTGACGCGACCGCCGCAGCCGCCGTGCCGGTAGACCACCTCGGATACGGCGCCGGGCGCGAGGTGCCGCTCGCCCCAGTCGGTCAGCGCGGCGAGGACCGGCAACAGGTCGAGCCCGGCGTCGGTGAGCGCGTACTCGAGGCGGGCACGACTGCCGGGCAGCCGGTACTCACGGGTGTCGAGCACGCCCGCGGCGACGAGGCGCTGCAGCCGGTCCGAGAGCACCCCCCGGGGTGCACCGGTCGCGTCGCGGAGTTCGTCGAAGCGACGCAGCCCGAGCGAGACCTCCCGGACCACGAGCAGTGCCCAGCGCTCCCCGACCACGGCCAGGGTCTCGGCCAGAGTGATGTCCACGAAGCTGAATCTATATTTCGGACTCAGCTTTGGCTAGTCGGATCTGCGGTGCGGCACGAATTCGAGGGTCAGCAGCACGAACGCCGCGATCGGCAGCATCCGGAAGCTCAGCAGGACGTAGCGGCGGTCACCGATCGAGTGGAACTTCTTCAGGTAGCGGTAGAGCGATTCGAGCGCCAGCAACGAGTCACCGAGGTGGATCACGTTGAACAGCACCTGACGGAGCCACCCGCGGTCCTTCTCGTCGAACAGTTCGGGGAACGCCGCGAAGGCGAGCGAGACGCGTGTGCCACCGTGGTCGCGGGCGTAGTCGATCATCGCCACGCTCAGCCTCTCGTCGATGCCGTTGGGCGCGCCCTTGCGCCGCCACGGCACGTCGAGGCTGATCTCGGTGCCGCGTCCGGCGACCGCGTAGCGCTGGAATCCCTGTACGACGCCGTCCTGATCCCGGGCAAGGACGATCAGCATGCCGGGGTACCGGCCGTCGAGGGCATGGTCGAGGATCATCGAGAAGCCGCGCTCGGCCTGCACACCGTGCGTCTGTGACGCGATCTCGCGCAGTTCCGCCGACAGCGCGTCGGGCAGGTCCGTCTCCGCGATCACCTCGGTGGTCAGACCGGCGTTGCGCGTGCGGCTCACAGCCTGGCGGAGGTTGCGGAATCTCCTGCCGACCATGTCGAAGGTGCCGACCTCGACCACCACGTCGCGTCCGATGGGGACCGCCCGCAGCGGTGGCCACACCGCCGTGTCCCACAGCCCGCGACGTCCTTCACTGGAACCGAGCACCACGATCCGCCAGCCGCGCTCCCGGCAGAACCGCTGAAATTGGGCCACCAACGCCGGAAAATCCGCCGGCTCACCGATCGGGTCGCCACCGACCACCGCCACACCGAGCCTGGCGTGGTAGCCGATCGCCGCCGACTGGTCCTCGGTGAAGAAGTAGCTCTTGAGCGAGTGCATCGCAAACGGCGCGAGCGGATCCGCGACCGTCCGGTCGACCAGTGCGTACACGCTCGGCAGGCGTTCCGGCTGCGGCCGACTGGACGTCGGCCACATCAGCACCAGTCCGCTGAGGGCGAGCACGGTCAGCGCGATCGCCGAATGTCCGGTCGCCTGGATCATCAGCGCGGCCAGCACGGCGGCCGCGGCCGCGGCGGCGTGCGTGCCGGTGACGGGCCTGCCCAGGTGCACACCCCGCGCAACGAACAGCGCGGCGACTGCGAGCGCGAAAACCCAGAGGTGGTGGCCGTTGAAGTGCTTGGCGGTCCCGATCGCGAGCACCACGAGCACGATCGCCGGCAGCCCCACGGCCCCGGCGTAGTACGCCGGGTTGTGAGTCGGTCTCGCGACGCGGCTCCGGGTGCCGACGGCATCGAATGCCGCTGCCCGATCTCGTGTCCCGGCCACGCGACTCCCTCCCGAACTGTCGGTCGACCGTTGCTCAGGTCACACCACCAGAAGAAACGGCCTTACGCCACAGAATATTTCCGGCCGACGGTCAGCCGGAGCCGTCCGGACCGAGCCATTCCCCACGGGTGCGGGGCAGCCCGCTGGCCCCGCGCTCCCCCGGCCGGACGGCGAGCACCTGGTTGACGCCGATCCGGCCGCGTTCGAACGCGAGCACGCTCGCCGTCAGGTACAGCAGCCAGGTACGCGCCCGCGACGCCCCGACCAGGCGCACCACCTCCACCCACTCGCGTCGGAGGTTCGCAACCCAGTGACGCAGGGTCGACGCGTAGTGCTCCCGCAGCGCCTCACAGTCTCGGGTCTCGAGCCCGGCGTGCTCGAGCCCGTCGAGAACCCGGCTGAGCGGCAACAGTTCTCCGTCCGGAAAGATGTAGCGGTCGGTGAAGGTCGGCGCCGTGTGCTTCGCGTCCACGAGCGGCGCGATCGACGAGATCGCGTGGTTGAGCAGGCGTCCTCCCGGGCGAAGCAGCGCCGCCATGCCGGCCGCGTAGGCGTTCAGTTGCCGGTCGCCGACGTGCTCGGACATCCCGATGCTGGAGATCGCGTCGTACGGCCCGTCGCGGACGTCGCGATAGTCCTGCAGGCGAATCTCGACCCGGTCCGCGACCCCGGCCTCCTCGACCAGCGCGCGGGCCAGGTCGTGCTGCTGGCGGCTGATCGTCACCCCTACCGCGGAAACCCCGTAGTGCCGCGCGGCGTGGATCGGCATCGACCCCCAGCCGCAGCCGACGTCGAGCAGTCGCATGCCCGGCCGCAGCCCCAGCTTTCGGCACACCAGATCCAGCTTGTCGTACTGGGCGTCCTCGAGCGAACCACCCTCACCCCGCGCCCAGTAGCCGCACGAGTAGACCATCGACGGTCCGAGAATCAGCCGGTAGAAGTCGTTTCCGATGTCGTAGTGGTGCGAGACGACCGCGGCGTCGCGCTTCTTGCTGTGCCTGCTCCCCCGCCGCCGGGCAACCTCGAGGGCGGGCGGTCGCGGGGGCGGCCCGATCGCGCCGAGCCGCAGGAACGTCGACGCGAAATGGGCCACCTCCTGCCGGCCGAACGTACGCAGATCCTTCCGCGCGACCCTCTCGATCACGTCCGGTCCGTCGAGCAGCTCGAACAGGTCGCCCTCGACACCGAGATCGCCGGAGACGTAGGCCCGCGCGAGGCCGAGCTCGTTGGGCGACCAGAGAATTCGGCGCAGCGCCCGACGGTTCCGGAAAACCACGGCAACGTGCGCGGACGACGGTCCGGCGGTCGACCCGTCCCAGCAGCGGACCCGCACCGGCAACGAACCACCGGCGACGGCCTCGAACACCGACAGCACTTGGGGCGCGGCTGGTTTCATCGAACCACCTCCGACTGGCGGAAGTGATTTTACCCGGCGGCCGTGAGCGGCACGCCGTCGAAAGCTCATCCGCGGATCTTTCCGGGTATCACATACGCGAACGCTGACCTAGTATCCAGATTGCTACGCATCTACGGAACTCATGCTGAGGTGTCACACATGTCGTCGATACGCGTCAAGGACGCCGCCGGACTGCTCGGTGTCAGCGACGACACCGTGCGCCGCTGGATCGACAGCGGGGCCCTCACCGCGGGCAAGGACGAGTCCGGGCGCAAGGTGATCGACGGCGAGGTGCTCGCCGAGTTCGCCCGAGCCCACGCCAGTCCCCCGCCCGATCCGCTCGGCACGAGCAGTTCCGCGCGGAACCGGTTCGTCGGACTCGTCACCAAGGTCACCGAGGACAAGGTGATGGCCGAGGTACAGATGCAGTGCGGCCCGTTCACCGTCGTCTCCCTGATGAGCAGCGCGTCCGCGCGTGAGCTCGGCCTGGCGCCCGGCAAGGTCGCCGTCGCCATGGTCAAGGCCACCACCGTCGTCGTCGAAACCCCCGACACCCACCACCATGGAGGATCCTCGTGAAGCGCACCCTCGGAGCGGCCCTGGTCGCAATCATCGCTACGGCCCTGGTGGCAGGGTGCGGGAGCTCGACCACCGAGGATTCGGGGGCGACCACCACGAGCGGGGCCGCGCCCGTCACCGGCGAGATCACCGTGTTCGCCGCGGCGTCGCTCAAGTCCACCTTCGGCGAACTCGGCAGGCAGTTCGAGCAGCAGCACCCCGGGACCACCGTGAAGTTGAACTTCGCCGGCTCCTCGGACCTGGTCGCGCAGCTCACCCAGGGCGCGCCCGGAGACGTGTTCGCCTCCGCCGACACGGCCAACATGACCAAGGCCACCGACGCCGGACTGGTCGCGGGCACTCCGGTCGACTTCGCCACGAACACCCTGACCATCGTCACCCCGCCCGGTAACCCCGCACACATCGAGACATTCGCGGACCTGGCGCGACCGGATGCCCAGGTGGTGGTGTGCGCGCCGCAGGTCCCGTGCGGCGCCGCGACGAAGAAGATCGAGACCGCCACCGGCACCACCCTGCATCCGGTCAGCGAGGAGTCCTCGGTGACCGACGTGCTCGGGAAGGTCACCTCGGGGCAGGCCGATGCGGGCCTGGTCTACGTCACCGACGCGGCGGGCGCGGGCGCCAAGGTCACCACGGTCGCGTTCCCCGAGTCCGCGGGCGCTGTGAACACCTACCCGATCGCCACCCTGAAGGCCTCCGGGAACCCGGTCGCCGCACAGGAGTTCGTCGCCCTGGTCACCGGCGACGACGGCCGGAAGGTGCTGTCCGCAGCGGGGTTCGCCGCACCGTGACCCGGGCGCGCGGCGGCGGAGCGGTCCGGGTGGGGCTTCCCACCTGGGCCTATCTGCCCGCCGCGCTCGGCGCCGCCTTCCTGCTGCTGCCGCTGGTCTCGATCCTGGCCGAGATCGACTGGGCGAACTTCGTGCCGCTGATCACCTCCGAATCCTCGCGCGTCGCACTGCTGTTGAGCCTGAAGACCGCGACGGCGAGCACCGCCGTGTGCCTGCTTCTGGGCATCCCCCTCGCACTGGTGCTGGCACGCGGGAGCTTTCGCGGACGGTCGCTGCTGCGCGCACTGGTGCTGCTCCCGCTGGTACTGCCGCCGGTGGTCGGGGGCATCGCGCTGCTGTACACCTTCGGCAGGCAGGGCCTGCTCGGGCATCAGCTCGAGGTCATCGGTCTCCGGATCGCCTTCTCCACCACCGCGGTCGTGCTGGCCCAGGCCTTCGTCTCCCTGCCGTTCCTCGTGGTCAGCCTCGAGGGGTCGCTGCGGGTGGCGGGCCGCGAGTTCGAGGCGGTCGCGGCCACACTCGGCGCCCGCCCGACGACAGTGCTGCGCCGGGTGACGCTGCCGCTGGTGCTGCCGGGGCTGGTGTCCGGCACGGTGCTCGCCTTCGCTCGCGCCCTCGGCGAGTTCGGCGCGACCATCACCTTCGCCGGTTCGCTGCAGGGCGTCACCCGCACCCTGCCGCTGGAGATCTACCTGCAACGCGAGACCGATCCCGATGCGGCGGTGGCACTCTCGCTGCTGCTCATCGTGGTCGCCGCGCTGATCGTGCTCGCCACGCGCGGCCGCCGCATCGCGGGCGCGCTGTGATGTCGGGTGCGCCGTGAGCGGCGTACAGGTCAGCGCGCGCCTCGATCAGCGCGACGTCGAGTTCGACGTCACGGTCGCCGACGGGGAGGTGCTCGCGGTGCTCGGCCCCAACGGGGCCGGGAAGTCGACGCTGCTCGCGCTGATCGCCGGACTGCTGCGCCCCGATCGCGGCACCGTCACCGTCGGCGGCAAAGTCCTGACCGACACCGAGTCGGGGGTGTTCGTCGCACCGCACGCGCGCGGGGTGGCGCTGCTCAGCCAGCGCCCGCTGCTGTTTCCGCACCTGACGGCTGCCGCGAACGTCGGCTTCGCCCCGCGCAGCCGCGGCGCCGGGCGGTCGACCGCCCGGGCGGTCGCGGCCCGGTGGCTGCGCGAGGTCGACGCCGAGGACCTCGCCCGCACGCGTCCCGCGCAGCTCTCCGGGGGTCAGGCCCAGCGGATTGCGATCGCGCGCGCCCTCGCCGCCGAGCCGCGGGTCCTGCTCCTGGACGAGCCGATGGCCGCATTGGACGTCGCGGTCGCGCCCGCGCTGCGGCGACTGCTGCGTCGCATCCTCCGCGAGCAAGGGCGCACCGCGGTGATCGTCACCCACGACCTGCTCGACGCGCTGGCCCTGGCGGATCGGGTGGTCGTGGTCGAGGCCGGCCGGGTGGTCGAGTCCGGCACCGTGCGGGAAGTCCTCACCACCCCGCGCAGCGCCTTCGCTGCCCGCATCGCCGGCGTCAATCTGGTCTCGGGTCGGATCGTCGAACCGGGCACTCTCGAAACATCCTGGGGCGCCTCTGTTTCCGGAACCGGCGAGGTGGAACCGGGCGCTCCCGCGGTCGCCCTGTTCCGGCCCGCTTCGGTCGCCGTGCACCTGGAACCTCCGCATGCCAGCCCCCGCAACGTCTTTCCGGTGACGATCGCCGAGCTGGAGGTGCACGGAGCGGCGGTGCGGGTGCACGGCGAGCAGAACCCGGACGGCAGCGCGGGCCTGACCGCCGACGTGACACCCGCGGCGGTCGCGGACCTCGACCTGCACCCCGGCGTCGGGGTGTACTTCGTGGTGAAGACCCAGGAGGTCGAGGTGCTCGCCGCCCTGCCGGGATCGGGCGCGGCATCCGCGGACGGCTAGAACAGTTCGTGCACACCCCGGTCCACCCGACGGGTCTGCATCCGGTACTGCCACGAGAAGCCCGGCCACAGTGAGTGATTGGATCCCTGCGCATCCACGTACCAGCTGCGGCATCCGCCGGTGCTCCACACCGCGGTGGCGAGCTTGCCGTGCAGTTCCTCGTGAAACTCCGCCTGCGCGTCCGCTCGCACGTCGATCGCCCGCGCGCCGGCGCCCGCCACCAGGTCCATCGCCGCGAGCACGTACCGCACCTGCGACTCGATCATGAACACCACCGAGGTGTGGCCGAGTCCGGTGTTCGGACCGGTCAGCAGGAACGCGTTGGGCAGCCCCGACACCGTGATGCCGAGGTGCGTGCGGATCCCGTCCCGCAGCCACCGCTGCTGGAGACCGACACCGCCGCGCCCGACGAGCGGCATCCCGGCGAGCGCCCCGGCCACCCGGAATCCGGTGGCGTAGACGATGACGTCCACCGGACGGACGGTTCCGTCCGCGGCGACGACGGCGTGCGGGCGGATCTCGGCGATGCGCTCGGTGATCACCTCGGTGCGCGGCCCGGCCACCGCCGGGAAATAGGTGTTGGATCGGAGGATTCGCTTGCACCCGATCCGGTAGTCGGGCGTGAGGGTGGCGCGGAGCGCCGGATCGCCGACCTGCCGGCGCAGATGCCGGAGCGCCCGGCGCTCGAGCGGCCGGACCAGCGCCGGGTGACCGTTCAGCCCGACCGCCAGCGTCTCGGCGCCGCAGTAGGTCAACCCCCGAAGGACCTTGGCGCCCAGCGCAGTACGCGGCACGGGCAGCCGTTCGCGGCGCGGCAGCACCCACGGCGGCGTGCGCTGGTACAGCTGCAGCGATCCCGCGCGGTCGGCGATCTGCGGGACCACCTGAATCGCGCTGGCGCCGGTACCGACCACCGCCACCGACTTGCCGGCCAGATCCACCGAGTGGTCCCAGTGCGCCGTGTGGAACTGCGCGCCACGGAAGGACTCGGCACCGGGGATCGTCGGCACCTTCGGCAGGTGCAGGGCACCCGTCGCAACGACGAGGAATCGGGCCACGTACTCGCGGCCCGTGGTCGTCCGCACGTGCCAGCGGGCACCGGACTCGTCCCAGCGAGCGTTCGCGACCTCGACTCCGAACTCGATGCGCTCGCGGATCCGGTGCTCGTCCGCCACGCGACCGAGATAGCGCAGGATCTCCGACTGCGCCGCCCGCACCCCGCTCCAACGACTGTTCGGCGAGAACGAGTACGAGTACAGGACCGACGGCACGTCGCACTCGCAGCCGGGATAGATGTTCTCCCGCCAGGTACCGCCGAGGTCGTCGGCCTTCTCGAGGACGACGAAATCGGACCGTCCGGCTCGGACCAGACCCGCGGCCATGCCGAGTCCGGCGAACCCGGCCCCGATCACCACGGTGTGGTGCACCCTCTGTGTCACTGCACTCCCTCCAACTTGAACAGTGTTCAAGTTGGAGGGAGTGCAGCGCAAATCGTGTGGCCGGACCGCCGCGGTCAGCCGCCCGACGGCGTCGCGGGAGTCGGCCTACCCACCAGGACGGCCGTCAGGAGCGGACCAGCCGGGCGATCGCGTCCGACGCTTCCTTGACCTTGGCGTCCGCCTCCGGGCCGCCCTTCTTCGCGGCCTCGACGACGCAGTGCGCGAGGTGCTGGTCGAGCAGCTTGAGCGAAACCGACTGCAGTGCACTGGTCACGGCCGACACCTGTGTAAGGATGTCGATGCAGTACCGATCGCCTTCGACCATCCGCGAGATACCGGCGACCTGCCCCTCGATGCGACGCAGCCGCTTGAGGAGAGCTTCCTTCTCGGGCGTGTAACCGTTCATGCCCCATAGGGTACCCCCCATGGGTATTTTCCGCTAGTCTCTCAGGGCCCGCCGGATCACGTCGATCACCAGCAGACCCGCCGCGACGACCGACGCGGTCGCGGCACCGATCCAGGCCCCCGAGTAGTGCGTCGTCGAGAACGGCGGCGCCCCCTCGGCGAGCGGGGCGAAATCCGACGTCTGCACGCCCCTGTTCCAGCACCACACACTCAACGCCACGAAGGCCACCGCCAGGCCCGCCTCCGCGACGCGCACCACCCGAGCACTCACCGCCCGCTCCCCTCGCCGTCACCGTCGCGGACCGCGCCCTCGAGCACGGCCCGCAGTGCGTCACCGTCGCGGGCCCACGCCCGAACCAGCTCACCGCCGTGCAGCCGGAGTCCGATCCCCGTACGGCGACGAGGCACCCCCGACAGGTCGCCCAGGGCGCGCGCCGACTCCCACGGTTCCAGATCATCCGCGAACGGGTCCGCCTCCGGCAGCACCTCGGCGATATCCGCCAGATCCACGGTCTCGGTGCCGCAGCGCACGGTGGTCGCGGTGACCTCCACGCTCGCGTGCCTGCGCGCGGCGATCACCTGCAGGGACACCAGCCCCGCCAGCACCGCCGCGAAGAGCGTCAGCCCCAGCAGATGCACCCCGGCACCGATGAACAGGTCCGCGACGAGCACCACCAGGCACAGCACGGGACCGACGGCCACCACCCGCCAGCGGGCGCCGGGCTCCTCGAAAACGGGCTTCGCGACGTCGGGTGCCTGCTCGCCGGCGGACTCACTCACGCGCGAACCATCCGGTCGCGGACCGCAGGTACACCAGCGCACTCGCCGCCGACAGCACGATCGACACCAGCAGCATGGGCGCCTGGCCCAGGCCGGTGAGCAGCAACGCGCACTGCAGCAGGGTGTAGACCACCGACAACGCGACCACCGCGCGCCGGAACCGGGGGTCGCCCGCACGCGTCGGCCCGGCCATCAGCCCGACCGCGAGCCCGACGACCAGCGACACCACCCCGGACCCGCGGAGGAGAAGCACCAGGGCGTCGACGCTGTCCGGGTCGGCGCCGCGCCCGGCCAGCGTCTCGCGGAGCGCCGACCCCGAGGTGGTGACGGCGAGCAGACCGAACAGCACGAGCAGCGCCGCACTCGCCAGCCAGAGCCAGTACGCGATCTCGACCGGCCGCGGCCGGGTTGGCGCGTCGCCCACCTCCGCTACCGGCCGTTCACCGCGGGCAGGAAGTAGCGGTTGGAATCCGCCCGATGCATCAGCACCACGGCGCCGACCGACAACACGGCCTGCAGGATGCCCGCGCCGCCGGAGACCATCGCGCCCGCTCCGCCGCCTGCGCCCAGCCCGAACAGGGTCGGCACCGCGAGGAACACCATCAGGACGCCCGCCATGGTGACGAGCATCCGGGCCCAGTTCCGGCCGCGTCGCATCTTGTACACGAACAGCAGGTACAGCGCGGTGATCGCGAGGCCGATCAGCGCGGACACCCCGAGGCCCACCAGCATGAGGGCGTCCACGGTGCTCTCGCTGAAGTTGAGCGTCGGATCCTGCGCGCGTAGGTCGCGCATCAACTGGTCCACGTAGGTCGCGCGGTCGCCGTACACGGCGGCCAGCGAAGCGAACAGGTTGACGACCCCGAGAGCCGCAACGCCGCACAGCAATTGGAACGCGGTGAGCACATCCACGGGCGGCTGCCGGTCGACATTGCCGATCGGATCCATCGGCGGCTGGGCCGCGCCCTGCCAGTTCCCGCCCTGCTCCGGCGGCACGGGGGCCGTCACAGCCGGCCCGCCACTTCGGCGGCCCAGTAGGTCAGCACGATGTCCGCGCCGGCCCGCCGGATGCACAGCAGCGACTCGTCGATCGCGGCGTCCCGGTCGATCCAGCCGTTCTGCGCGGCTGCGGTGATCATCGAGTACTCACCCGAGATCTGGTACGCCGCAACGGGAACGGTGGACATGTCGGCGGTCTCGCGCAGCACGTCGAGGTAGCTCATGGCGGGCTTGACCATCACCATGTCGGCGCCCTCCTCGAGGTCGAGGTCCACCTCGCGCAGCGACTCACGACGATTCGCCGGATCCTGTTGGTAGGTGCGGCGATCGCCCTCGAGCGACGAGCCGACGGCCTCCCGGAACGGCCCGTAGAAAGCCGAGGCGTACTTCGTCGCGTACGCCAGGATCCCGGTGTCGACATGACCGGCGTCGTCGAGACCCTCGCGGATCGCCGCGACCTGGCCGTCCATCATGCCGCTCGGTCCGAGCAGGTGCGCACCGGACTCCGCCTGCGCCACCGCCATGTCCACGTACCGGGTGAGGGTGGCGTCGTTGTCGACCGTGCCGTCGGCGGACAGCACGCCGCAGTGACCGTGCGCGGTGAACTCGTCGAGGCAGGTGTCGGCCATGATCACCGTGTCGTCGCCGAGATCGGCACGGAGCGCACGCAGGCCCCGATTGAGGATGCCGTCCGGGTCGGTCGCCCCCGACCCCTGCGCGTCCTTGTCCTCGGGCCGCGGGACACCGAAGAGCATCAGCCCGCCGACCCCGGCCGCGACCGCCTCGGTCGCGGCGGTGCGCAGCGAGTCGAGGGTGTGCTGGAAGACGCCGGGCATGGAGCTGATCTCCCGCGGCGCGTCGATACCGTCGGCGACGAACATCGGCAGCACGAGATGTCGTGGCTCGAGCGAGGTTTCGGCGACCAGGCGGCGCAGCGCCTTGGTGCTGCGCAGGCGTCTCGGGCGTTCGGCGGGGAACAAGGACGGGCCTCCTTCGGTCGGCCTGTGAGTCCTTCCGGCCCGCCCGGGACCGGAAAGACTCACAGGCTCGTCAGCGCCTAGCGCCTACGGGACTTCTTGCGCGGCGGCGGCAGCGCTCCCTCGGCACGCAGCCGGGCCGCGTGCTCGGCGAGCGCCTCCACCAGCGGTCCGACCTGGGCGGTCTCCGGCTGCACGTCGACCCGCAGGCCGAACTCGATCGCCGTCTCCGCGGTCTTCGGGCCGATGCACGCGACAAGGGTGCGCGCGTGCGGCTTGCCCGCGATGCCGACCAGGTTCCGGACGGTGGACGAGGAGGTGAAGCACACCGCGTCGAATCCGCCGGTCTTGATCATCTCGCGGGTCTCGGCCGGCGGCGGCGCCGCCCGCACCGTGCGGTACGCGGTGACGTCGTCGATCTCCCAGCCGCGCTGACGCAGCCCCTCCGCGAGGGTCTCGGTTGCGATGTCCGCGCGGGGCAGCAGCACCCGGTTGACCGGATCGAAAACGTCGTCGTACGGGGCGAATTCGGCGAGCAGGCCCTCGCTGGACTGCTCGCCGGAGGGCACCAGTTCGGGGTTGATGCCGAAGCTGCGCACCTTGTCCGCGGTGGCCTGTCCGACGCAGGCGATCTTCACGCCGGAGAAGGCACGGGCGTCCAGACCGAACTCCTCGAACTTCTCCCAGACCGCGCGCACCGCGTTGGTGGAGGTGAACACCACCCACTGGTAGCGGCCGTCGACCAGGCCCTTGACCGAGCGCTCCATCTGCGCCGGACTGCGCGGCGGCTCGACGGCGATGGTCGGGACCTCGATCGGGATGGCCCCGTGCGTGACGAGGCGATCGCTCATCTCGCCGGCCTGGTCCTTGGTGCGCGGCACCAGCACGGTCCAGCCGTACAGGGCCCGCGACTCCCACCAGGACATCTTGTTGCGGTGGCTGACGATCTTGCCGACGGTGACGACCAGCGAACCGACCAGTTCCGACCCCGCCTCGTTCAGCGTCGCGAGGGTCGCCTCGACGGTGCGCTGCTGCCGGGTGGTGCCGCGGACGGTGATCGCGGCCGGGGTCTGCGGGGCCAGGCCGTGCTCGACCAGTGCGCTCGCGGTCTCGGCGAGGTGCGCGGCGCCGGCGTGCAGCACCAGCGGGCCGGGTGCCGCGGCCAGCGCCGCCCAGTCCACCTCGCCGCGCACGTCGGCCTCGGTGTGCCCGGAGCCGAGCGCCATCCCGGCGTAGCTCGGCACGGCGGACCCCGCGGGCAGGCCCGGCAGGATCTCGAACTGCACCTGGGTGCGTGCGACCGCCGTGACCTCGGCGATGACCGAGTCGGTGGTCAGCGGGTCGCCCGAGACGAGCCGGACCACGTCGTGGCCGTTCTTCGCCTCGTGCACCAGGGTCTTCGCGACCTCCGCCGGCTCACCGAGCGCGGGACGGACCTCCGAGAGCGGGTGCTCGGGATCGACCTCGACGCCCGCGACCTCGAGCGCGGTGCCGACCAGCGCCGTGACGCCCTTGTCGACATCCGGGTCGGTGTAAGCGAGGGTCGCGTTCGCGAGCACGTCCCGGGCCCGGACCGTGAGCAGCGCCGGATCGCCCGGGCCGGAGCCCACGAACAGGATCCGTCCGGGGGTGTTCTTACGGACTCGGCTCATCGGTTGTTCTCCAGTGCGTTCAGGATTCCAGCAGTGCGGGGTCGTGCGGAGTCGGGTGTGATTGTGGGCCAGAGCGGTGGCAGCACGCGCGGTTTCGAGCGGTACCTGGGATCAGTCATCGGACGATCCCTCCTCCGCCTCGGCGGCCACCATCAGGTCCCTGGCACCCAGGTCGAGCAGTTCGCGGGCGACGGCGCGACCGAGCTCCTCGGCGTGGGCCGGCGAGCCGACCGCCGACGCGCGGATCGAGTCCGACCCGTCGACCGCGGCGGCGCAGCCTCGCACCGACAGCTCGTCGAAAATCTTGCCGTCGTCGTCGATGGACTCGACGACCTCAGCGAGCGCACCGACCGGTGCCGTGCAGCCGGCCTCGAGCTCGGCGAGCAAGGCCCGCTCCGCGACCACCGCGGCGCGAGCGGCCGGGTCGTCGAGCTCGGCGAGGACGGCGATCAGCGTGGGGTCGTCGGTGCGGCACTCGACCGCCAGCGCGCCCTGCGACGGCGCGGGCAGCATCTGCACGGGCTCGAGCGACTCGGTGATCGCATCCAGGCGGCCGATCCGGGACAGTCCGGCACGCGCGATCACGATCGCGTCGAGTTCACCCGACGCGACCTTCCCGAGTCTGGTGTCGATGTTGCCGCGCAGCGGCGCGATCTCCAGGCCGAGTCCGAGCGCGCGCAGCTGGGCGCGGCGGCGCGGCGCGGAGGTCCCGACCTTCGATCCGGGCGGCAGCTCGCCGAGCACCAGACCGTCGCGGGCGACCAGCGCGTCGCGCGGGTCCTCGCGGGGCGGGACCGCGGCGATCGTCAGCTCCGCCGGCTGCGCCGTCGGCAGGTCCTTGTACGAGTGGACGGCCACGTCCACCTCGCCCGCGAGCAGGGCCTCGCGCAGCTCCGCGACGAACACGCCGACCCCGATGCGCTGCACCGGGCCCGCGGTGACGTCGCCCTTGGTCGTGATGATCACCAGCTCCGCGGGGTGTCCGGCGGCGATCAGCGTGTCGCGGACCGTGCCGGCCTGTGTGGTGGCCAGGAGGCTGCCACGGGTGCCGATCCGGAGGGTCTTCGGGACCGCCTGCGCGGTCGGCTGGGGCGGGGCACTCATTCCTGCATCCCCTTCCACCAGTTCTGTGCGTTCTCGTTCTCGTGGCCCGCGGTGAAGTCGTCGGCGAGCTCGACCGCGCGCAACTCCATCGGCGTGGCCACGGCCTCCGCGGACCCGGGCGCCAGCTCGAACAGCTCGCGCAGGGCCGCCGCGTAGGCGTCGCCGCCCGGCGTGGAGGCGAGCTGCTTGACCCGCACGGTCGGGGCGTGCAGCAGTTTGTCGACCACGCGGCGCACGGTCCGTGCCACCTCGTCGCGCTGCGGATCGTCCAGTCCGGGCAGCCGCGACTCGAGCCGTAGCAGTTCGCCCTCGACCACCTCGGCGGCGCGCTGGCGCAGGGCGGTGACGGTCGGGGTGACCTCCGCGAGACGCTGGCCCGCCAGGTAGGTGGCGAGTTCGCCCGCGACGATCTCGCGGGCGGCGTCCTCGTCCGACGCCGCCGCACCGGCGGCGGGGTCGGCCTGCATCGACGCCATGTCGAGCAGGCTCACGCCGGGCAGTCCGGCAACCGAAGGCTCGACGTCGCGGGGCAGCCCGAGGTCGCAGATGACCAGCGGTCGCACCGCGGGATCCCGCTTCGCGAGCGCGAGATGCGCGTCCGCGAGGGTCACCACGGCGCCGACCGCGCCGGTACACGTGATCATCACGTCGGCCTCGGCGAGGGCAACGGTGAGGTCGCCGAAGTCCACCGTGGCCGCGTCGACGCCGGCCGCGCGGACGGTGTCGGCGAGGTGCTCGGCACGCTCACGGGTGCGGTTGACCACCACGATCCGGCCGATGCCGGCCCGGGTCAGGTGCGCCACCGACAGTCCGCCCATCGCCCCGGCGCCGACGACCACCGCGGTACGGCCCGCGAGTCCGTCGTGGCCGTTGCTCGCGCCGAGCAGCACCGCGGCCCGGTCCAGCGCCACCGAGACGACCGACGCGCCCGCCTTGTCGATTCCGGTTTCGGAGTGCACCCGCTTGCCGACCCGCAGCGCCTGCTGGGCCAGCTCGTGCAGCACGCGGCCCGCGGCCTTCTGGCCGTCGGAGGTCGCGTACGCGGTGCGGATCTGTCCGAGGATCTGCTGCTCGCCGATCACCATCGAGTCCAGTCCGCTGGCGACCGCGAACAGGTGCTCGGCGGCGGCCTCGCTGTAGCGGACGTAGGCGTGCTTGGTGACCTCGCCGAGGGCGAGCCCGGAGTGTTCGGTGAGCAGGTCGCCGACCGTGGCGAGCGCACCGTGGAAGGCGTCCACGACCGAGTAGATCTCGACCCGGTTGCAGGTCGAGACGATCATGACCTCGGAGATGTGCGGCGAGGCCAGCATCTTGTCGATCAGCTTCGGCCGATCCGTGTCGCCGACGGCGACCTTCTCGAGGATGGAGACGGGCGCACTTCGGTGCGAAATCCCGACCAGGAGAACACTCACGGTGCAATCACCGATCCATTCTTTGTCGAACCCAGAGCCGTCGAAGTCGAGCGTGCGGGGGCGGTGCGCGCCGTGCTCGCGCGGGCAGCGCCGAGCCCGACGGCCGTGGCGGCCACGTCGGGTTCGGAGTCGGCGTTGCGCGCGCTACGGAACGAGAGCACCTGCATCTCGACGGCGAGATCCACTCGACGGATCTCGACGTGCCTGGGTACATCCAGCGGCGAGGCCGCGAAGGTCAGGATGCAGCGCACACCCGCGTTGACGAGGTGGTCGCACACCTCCTGCGCCGAGTCGTCGGGCGTCGCGACGACGCCGATGGTGGCGTGCAGTTCACGACAGTCCGCCTCGAGATCCGCGACGTCGCGGACGGCGAGCCCGTCGACGACGGTGCCGATGCGGGCGGGATCCCGGTCGAACAGCCCGACCATGGTGAATCCGCGCCTGCCGAAGCCGCCGTACCGGGCCAGTGCCTGGCCGAGGTTGCCGACGCCGACCAGCACCACCTGGTGGCCACGGTCGAGACCGAGCGCGGCCTCGATCCGGGCGCGCAGTTTGGTGACGTCGTAGCCGACGCCGCGGACACCGTTGGGGCCGAGGAACGACAGGTCCTTGCGCAGTTTCGCCGAGCCGACGCCGGCGGCGGTCGCGAGTTCCTCGCTGGAGACGATGAGCGTGCCGTCGTCGGCCATCAGACCGAGCACTCGGAGGTACGCCGCGAGCCGGGTGACGGTGGCTTGCGGCAGGTCCCGCACGGTCGCGTCGGTCCGCGACGGATCGGGACGAGCGCCCCCGTCAGCCCCGGCGTCGCCACGGGCGGAGAACCCATGCGGCTGGTGCTGTTCGGTCACGTTCGTGGCTCCTCGTCCGGCCATGCACACGACCGGTCTTCACGTTGATCCGGGGGACTGTTCACACCACGGTAACTGCTTGTGAAGCCATGCACAAAGTCGCAACGATTCCGACAACACCCGCCGCGACCTGCGCAGCGACCGACTGTCGCGGCGCACAGGTCGACCTCAGATTGTCAAATCCGAACGCAGTCTGACCTCGTCGACCTCCCAGTAGCTGTGCTCACGGCCGTCGAGCAGTACGACGGGCAGCCGGTCGCCGTACTCGGCCCGGAGCTCGGGATCCACAGCGGCCACCTCGTCGACGTCGACGGATTCGAGCGGAATGCCGAATTCCTCACACAGCGGGACCAACCGATCGAGGGCGGTCACGCACGAGGAACAGCCGGCTCGGGTCAGCAGGGTGATGGTGTGGGCGGGGGCCGTCATGGGTCCACTGTGCCATCACCGCAGCCCGCACCGGCCGGGGCTACCAGCCGAGACGGACGTCACAGCAGCGCCGTAGCCCGGCGATCCGGCCGGTGCGCCCGCGAAACGGAAGATAGGGTTAGCCGCAAGAAGCAGCGAGGCCCGCGACGCGACCTGGAATGTTGCCTGGCGCGAGCGAAGCGACGGGGGAACGCCCCCGAAACGGGAGGTACGAGTGCCTGGTCTGACGGGTCCGACGGGTTCGGGACTGGGCGCGGGCTGGCGCGGCGTGGGAGGTCGGCGACGCAACCGGAACCCGCTCGGCCCGAGCGACGCGGAGCTGCGCGCCAACCTGGCCGGTGAGGCCAGCGCCGATGCCGCCCTGGCGTTGCACGAGGCGGAGTCGGTGGTCGCGGAGGGCGCCGCCGCCGTCGACGGCGTGGAGGTCGAGTCCGCGGTCCCGCGCGATCTCACCGCAGCCGCGTTCTTCGACGTGGACAACACCATGGTCCAGGGCGCCTCGATCATCCACTTCGCCCGGGGACTCGCCGCTCGCAAGTACATCTCCCTCGCCGACATGGCCCGCTTCGGCTGGCAGCAGCTCAAGTTCCGCGTGACCGGCAAGGAGAACAGCGACGACGTCGCCAGCGGCAAGGAGAAGGCGCTCGCCTTCATCGCGGGCCGCGAGACCGCCGAATTCACTCGGCTCGGCGAGGACATCTACGACCAGCTGATCGCCGACAAGATCTGGCCGGGCACCCGGGCGCTAGCGCAGATGCACCTCGACGCGGGTCAACAGGTGTGGCTGGTGACCGCGACGCCGGTGGAACTGGCCCAGGTGATCGCCAAGCGCCTCGGCCTGACCGGCGCCCTCGGCACCGTCGTCGAGTCCGAGGACGGCAAGTTCACCGGGCGACTCGTCGGCGACATCCTGCACGGTGCGGGCAAGGCGCACGCGGTGCGCACCCTCGCCGTGCGCGAGGGGCTCAACCTCAAGCGCTGCACCGCGTACTCGGACAGCCACAACGACGTGCCGATGCTCTCGCTCGTCGGCACCGCGGTGGCGATCAACCCGGACGCGGACCTGAAGGAACTCGCCCGCAACCGCGGCTGGGAGATCCGGGACTACCGCACCGGCCGCAAGGCAGCGAAGATCGGCGTGCCCACGGCGCTGGCGCTCGGCGCGGCGGGCGGCGCGCTTGCGGCGGTCCTCGGCCGCCGCAAGCACTGAGGCGGGTGCCCTAACCGAGGAAGACGTTCCGGCGCTGTGCCAGCAATCGGTAGAGCGTCTGCTGAATGGTCTCGCGCACGTGGTCGGTCAGCTCGAAGAGCACCATCGGGTCCTCCGCGCTGGCCGCGTCGTACGAGTCGGTGACGATCGGCTCACCGAACTCGATGTACCACTTGGACGGCAGCGGAATCAGCCCCAACGGGCCGAAGTGCGGGAACAGCGGCGTCACCGGGAAGTACGGCATGCCGAGCAGTCGTGCCAGCGACTTGAGGTCGCCGATCTTCGGATAGATCTCCTCGGAACCGACGATCGAGCACGGCACGATCGGCACACCCGTGCGCAGGGCCGCCGAGACGAACCCACCGCGCCCGAACCGCTGCAGCTTGTACCGCTCGCCGAACGGCTTGCCGATGCCCTTGAAACCCTCCGGGAACACCGCCGCGACCTCCCCGCCACGCAGCAGTCGTTCGGCGTCCGGGTTGCACGCCAGGGTGTGCCCGGCCTTGCGCGCGATATTGCCGACCACCGGCATCTCGAACGCCAGGTCGGCGGCGAGCATCCGCAGCGGCCGGTGCGCGGGATGCTTGTCGAACATCGCGACCGATGTCATCAGGCCGTCGATCGGCACCACGCCGGCATGGTTCGCGACCACCAGCGCGCCGCCCTCGGCGGGCACGTTCTCGATGCCGCGCACCTCCACCCGGAACCACGAGTCGAACAGTGGCCGCAGCAACGGCAGCCAGACGTTCTCGGCGAAGTGCGGGTCGAAACCGAATTCGTCGACCTGGTAGTCGCCGGTCAGCCGGCGGCGAATGAACTCCGCCGTCGCCACCACCTGGTCCGCGACGAGTCCGCGCGCCGACTCGAGCACCGAATCCGTCAGTGACGACGGGCTCGCGGCCGCCTCCGGCCGCGAGGCGAACAGTTGGGTCGGACTCGCCGACCCACCGTCCGGGCCGGTGCGCGGCGTCCGCGCCCTGGGCCGGCGCGGAACCGAGTCGCCGTGCAGTGGAATCACCTTGGCCACCTCGTTCATCGCGCACCTCCGCCCGCGCCGACGAGGTTCTGCAGTCCAGTCTCCACCGATTCCAGCCAGTCGCGGCTCAGTACCGGACGGAACCCGACGCCGCTGATCATGTCGTCGAGCGCCTGCATCGTGGTCCACCGCGGTTCGAAGCCGAGTTCGGATCTCATCCGCCCGGTGTCGAGGCCGCAGCCGAAGTAGAAGTACTCGAGTTGTTCCTTGGTGAACTGGCGCAGGGACGAACCCATCACAACCCTCCCGAGCGTGCGGAACAGCTGGAACGGGACCGGCACGGCTACGCCGCCCGCCCGCCGGATGGCCTGGGAGAGCATGACGACGCCGTCCGCCGCGACGTTGAACGTCCCGGCCGGGCCGCTGACCGTGGCCCGCTCGAGTGCCGCGAGAGCGTCCTCCTCGTGCAGCAGCTGCATGCGGGCGTCGCGGCCGAGGATCATCGGGACGACCGGCGAGTTCAGGTACTGGGAAACGGAGCCGTGCAACCGGGGCCCGATCAGCGGCGCCATCCGCAGCAGCGACACCGCGATCTCCGGCCGGCGCCTGCCGAGGCCACGCGCATACCCCTCGATCTCGATCGTGTCACGGGCGAAGGCTCCCTGCGGAGGCCTCCGCGCGCTCATCTCCTCGGTGAACTTCGCCGGGTCCTTGGCACTGCAGCCGTACACCGCCGCGGACGAGCGCACCACCACCTTGCGCACGTCCGGCGACTTCTGGCAGACGGCGAACAGTTGCATGGCGCCGAGCACGTTCATGTCCTTCATCGCGGCGCGACTGCCGGATTTCGGGGCCTTGACGATGGTGGCCGCGTGCACGACGGTGTCCACCTTCGCGCCCCGGATCACCTTTCCGATGAGCGGGTTGCGGATGTCTGCCCGGACGAACTCGGCGCGACCCATCCGGCGGAGCATGTCCTTGCTCGGCGAGACGGCGTCGACGGCGATGACCCGCTCGATGCTCGGATCCTGGGCGAGTCTGGTCACCAGGTACCCACCGAGGAACCTGCTGGCCCCGGTCACCAGTACCACTCCTGGCGGTTCTACCCGCCGATCCCCGACCGTCACGATTCCACCCCTGTTCGTCACTGCGTCACCCGCTCCCCCGCGAGCCTAGCCGCTCCCGACACGACTACCCAAAGACTTTACGATGCCGAAACGTACTGTCCACCAACCGTTTTGTGACCTAACAAATGGACAATCGACCAGATTGCCCCCGGAACGCAACGATGCCCGCCACCGTGAGGTGACGGGCATCGTTTCGGGCGCGAGCCCAAGCCTGCGAACTCGGCAGACTACTTGCCGAGTTTCCTACGCTGCACGCGCGTCCTGCGAAGCAGCTTGCGGTGCTTCTTCTTCGACATGCGCTTGCGTCGCTTCTTGATCACTGAACCCATGGCGGGTGTCCCTCACGTTCTTCTCTAGCGTTCCTGCGCACGCAGGTCACGTACGCGTGCGTTACAGCTACTCTCCACCAACGTGGCGCTGTGGCCTCGTCTCGACTAACCCAGCGCCTGACGACACCCGGCTGGCACGACAAGTAGTCATCGTACCGGTGCCGCCGTGCTCGCCCGAAACCGAGCATCGATTCGGCCGTCAGTCGGCGTTGAACCGGCCCTCAGCCGGCGTCGAAATACGAGGTCTCCAGATAGTCGTGCACCGCCTTCGCGTGCACCCTGAATGAACGCCCCACCCGAACGGCGGGTAGCTCACCACTGTGCACCAGCCGGTACACCGTCATCTTCGACACCCGCATCAACGTCGCCACCTCGGCGACGGTGAGGAACTGAGTGCCGCCGAGGACGGGTTGCCCTTCTGGAGTGGAGCTCTTGCTCTTGTTCGTCGGAGCCGACTTGTTCGCCGGCGTCGACTTGTTTGTAGACACCATTAATCCGCATACCTCCGGCACGTGTCGCGCCGCCGGCTTCCCCTCCGGCGGAACAGACACGCACGTGCTGTAACGAGTTTAGCGGGACTGATGGGGTTACTGCGACGGGTGTGCGCAAACGAATTCCGATCGCGCCACCCGTTGCGGCAGCGCGACGGCGCCTATTCCGGCGAGGCGCCGAGCGCCGCGGACCTGCTCTTCGCCGCCACGAGGGCCTCGTAGAAGGCCGTCCGCAGGCCCCCGCGCTCGAGCTCGCGCACGGCCGCGGCGGTGGTGCCACCGGGCGAGGTCACGGCCGCCCGCAGATCGTGCGCGGACTCGCCGGAGCTGTCGAGCATGGCCGCGGCCCCCAGCATCGTCTGGACCACCAGCTCGGTGGTGGTCGCGCGGGTCAGCCCGAGTCCGACGCCCGCCTCGATCATCGCCTCGGCGACCAGGAACAGGTACGCCGGACCCGAACCGGACACGGCGGTGACCGCGTCGATCTGCGACTCCGCCACGGTGACCACCTTGCCGACCGACTCGAGAATCTCGCGGACCGTCTGCATGTGCTCCGCGGTCGCGTAGCGGCCCGCGGCGATGGCGCTGACGCCCTCGCCGACGAGCATCGGAGTGTTGGGCATGACCCGCACCACCGGGAAGCCGGCCGGCAGCTTCGCCTCGTAGCGGGCGGTCGGCAGGCCGGCCGCCAGCGTGACGACGAGCTGTTCGACTTCGCCGTCGAGGTCCATCGACGCGAGCTCGGTCATCACCGAGTCGACGTCGGCGGGCTTGACCGCGACGACGATGACGTGGGCGCCCTCTGCGGCATCGACGATCGTCGTGGCCCGGATCCCGAACTGGCCCGACAGCTCCTCCGCCCGGGGGGCGTACTGCTCGGCGACCACGAGGTCCTTGGGTGCGCGACCCGCCTTCAACAGACCCGAGATCAGCGCCTCGCCGATCCGGCCGCCACCGATCACTGCAATTCTCGTCATGGCAGCAAGCCTGCCATGCACGGACGCAGGTCAGCCCTTCGGGATCATCGCGAGCTGGCGGGACTGCACCACGGTCTGGCCGGAGGCGTCGAGCACCACGTGGTCCTCCTCGAACCAGGTGTCGCCGAGCACCGTCGCGCTGGCCTGCACGCGCATCCAGCCGGGCGCCGGCCGGTGCCGCAGATAGGTGGTGAGCTGAACCGTCGGGGCCCAGCCGAACATCCCGAGGTTCATCGTCACCGGGGCACTGATGTCGCCGAGCATGAGGGCGAACAGAGCCGCGGTGTCGGGATCGGCCTCGTCCTCGGCGAAGGGCCGCACCCACATCCGATTCACCGGATCGCCCTGCTCGCCCGCGAGGTACCGGGCGGCGTGCGGATCGACGCGCAAGTCGCAACCCTTGGCGACGTGCACGATCTGGCCCATCGGGTGATCGGGCGTGATGTGGATCGCGCCGGCCGGCGGCTCCGCGGACAGCCCCGCGAGGGCCGACGGCTCCTCGTGCCGCGGTGCCCCGACGTCCGGAACGCCGAGGGTCACGGCCGCGGACACCGCGATCCGGTCGCCCTGCACGAGGTCGACGTCGACGAGCGAGACCTGCCTACCTTGCTTGCGCACGGTCGTCACCAGCCGCACCTCTCCCGGGTCCGGGGCACTGAGGTAGTTCGCGCTCACCGAGACCGGCTGCATCACGCCCGCCTCGTCGCCCGCGGCCCTGATCGCGTCGCGGGCCGCCGCCGCGCAGACGGCCATCATGCAGCCGCCGTGCACCTTGGGCCCGATGGTCCAGACCGAGTCGATCGTCGCCGCGAACGTGCCCCCGCCGAGGTCGGCGAGGGTGGTCAGCTCCCCGAACGGTCGGGTGGAGGTCACGGTGGTGGATTCTGACATCAGTGTTCCTCTCGGGTTTCCGGCATGTCCTGCAAGAAGATTCGGGTTGCGAGGTCCTGGTAGGCGACGCGCCGCATGGCGGCGATCACCGGCTCGTAGACGGCGGTGCCGAGCACGGCGTACTCGACCGCGGCGGCGGAGTCCGTCGGCATGAGGCCGAGTTCCATCCGGGCGATGCCCATGATGTGCCGGCCGTACGCATCGATGCGCTCGTCGGTCATCGGGATGCCGACCTCCTCGACCGCCTTGAGGGCGCGTTCGAGCTGCGCGACCGCCGGGAACTCGGGGTCGTAGACCTGACCGAGCCGTTCGAGCACGCGCCGGGCGCGGGGGTAGTCGGGGCCGCGGTCGGCGCCCTCACCGTCCGGGTACGGGGGCAACATGGCGATGGCGCGACCGAGGGTGGTGTAGAGGTCGTCGCCGGGTTCGTCGACGAGCGCGGCGACGGCGCGGATCTTGTGGATGGGCAGTCCCGCGCCGGCCAGGGCCTTGATCAGCGCCAGCCGCTGCACGTGCTGATCCCCGTACCGGGACTGTGTCGCGCTGGTCGACTCGCCGGGCATGAGCACGCCCTCACGCAGGTAGTACTTGATCGTCGCCAGGGGCACCCCGGAGCGTTCCACGAGCTCGGAAACGCGCATCGAACCTCCCTTGACGGCCAAATTGGATAGCTTTAGTATCCAATTTGGATACTATCACTATCCAATCCGCAGCAGCCCGCACCCCGAGGAGCCCTTCATGGACCCCGTACTCACGCTCGTCGTCGGCGTCACCCTGCTCACCGTCGTGGGAATCGCATTCGGCGGCACCTTCATGCTCAGAGTCGTCAGCGGCGCGCAGGGCGCCAACCCACTGCAGAAGACCATGTTCCGGGCCGGCCACGCGCACGCAGGCGTGCTCGTCACCCTCGGACTGGTGGTCGCACTGCTCACCCAGGCGGCCGGCGTCGGGCCGGTGTGGTCCGCCACCGGCTCGATCCTGGTGCTCTGCGCGGCGATCTTCGTCCCGGCCGGCTTCTTCTTCTCCGTGCTCGGCACCGACCCCCAACGCCCGAACGGGTGGATCCGCTCGGTATGGGCCGGGTTCACCGTCCTGGTCCTCGGACTGATCGTCGCGGGAGTCTCGGTGATCGCCGCCGGCGTCTCCGGGCTCTGACCGGCCTTCAGGAGAGGTGTTCGCGCGCGAAGCTCAGCGACTGGGCGAGCATCGACGCCCGCTCGGCGCGGGTGCGGGCGTTCTGGGTGTTGATCTCGAGGACCGCCTGGCCGTCGAATCCCGACGCGACCAGGTGCCGGCACACCTGCGCGCAGGGCTGTGTGCCGTGCCCGGGAATGAGGTGCTCGTCCACCGAGGCGCCGCGCCCGTCCGCGAGGTGCAGGTGGGTGAGGCCGCGGCCCATCCGGTCCGCGAGTTCGATCGCGTCCATTCCCGCGGTCGCCGTGTGCGACAGGTCGAGCGTGTAGTGCTCGTGGCCGGTGTCGGTCGGGTCGTAGGAGGGCGCGAACGCGGACAGTCCCGGCCCGGGACCGCCGCGCTTCTCCAGTCGCTCCGCCGAGCGCGCCTTCCGGCCCCAGAACCGGTCGGCTCGCATCGGAAACATGTTCTCCACCGCGACCGCCACGTCGCTGCGCTCCTCGAGTTCACGGACCTGGTCGGCGAACCCGTCGGCGTAGCGACGCTGCCAGCGGAACGGCGGGTGGACCACCACGGTCCGGGCGCCGAGTGCCTCGGCCGCGCGGACCGACTTCTCCAGTTTGGCGACCGGGTCCGCGCCCCACACGCGCTGGGAGATCAGCAGGCACGGCGCGTGCACCGCCTGCACCGGGACCGCGTACTTGCGGACCAGCGCCTGCACCGCCTTCATGTCCTGGCTCACGGACTCGGCCCACACCATCAGCTCGATGCCGTCGTAGCCCAGTTCGGCAGCGAACTCGAACGCCGCCTCGGTGTTCTGCGGGTACACCGACGCTGTCGAGAGGCCGACCAGGATCCTGCGTGCACCGTCGCGGGCCACCGTGCCTCCGTCAGCTCGAGCTGAGCACGAAAACGAGCGGACCGATGGTCACGAAGACGCCGACGATCACCGCGATCAGCAGGCTCAGGATGTCCTCGGTCTGGCGCAGGATGCGGACCACCGCGACCAGCCCCGCGATGACCAGCACGGCGAGCACGAGCGCCACCCAGGGCAGCGACTCCCACAGCTTCTCGAAGCCCTTGAACAGCAGCGCGCCCGCCACGATCGCGACGACCGCCTGTCCCGCCAGGACCGCCCACTGGCGGGTGGGGCTCCCCTCGGCGGCCGGCTGGTCGGCGTCCTCGTCCGGCTCGTACGCGGCGTCGGAGACCTCGTCGTCGACGGGTGCGGGGGCCTCACGGCGCGGCGTGTCAGTGATGCGCGGGAACTCACCGGTGGTGTGCACCAGCGCCCTCGCCTCGTCGAGCGACTCGCTGCGGGCGGTGCGCTCACTGGCCTGCCGCATCAGGTCGCCCTCGAGGCTGGACGATCCCGACAGCAGCGCGGGCTCGCGGGCCACGGATCCGGTGTAGGGCACGAAACCGGCACGAACGGCCGGCTTCTCCGCTTCCTTCGGCGCGGCGGGCGCGTCCTTCGGCGCGGCGGGAGCTTCCTTCGGCGCGGCGGCGGGCTTCGTCGCCGCGGTCGAGACAGCGGCACCGAAGGTGGCCGCCCCCATCGCCTGGGTCTTCGGCCCGGTCGGCGACGCGGGTTCGGGCGTGGCCGCGTCCTGTCCTGCCGTGCGCGCGGCGGCGGCCTTGCGATCCGCGTCGGCCTTCGCCAGCACCGCGCGCCGCAGGGCGGGGATGTGCTGGGTGCGGTCGACCACCTCGGGCGTCGCCTGGTACTGCGACGGAAGGGCCGGAGTCGGTGTCGACGGCTCGACGCTCGGCGTCGTGGGGGTGCGGAACTGCGAGGGTGTGTCGGCCAGCGGCGCGAACGCGCCGAGCTTCGACGAGAGGGGTGCGGGCGTGACCTCGGCGGCCGGCGGTGTCGGCGCGGGAGCCGGTGCGGGCGCGGGAGCCGGTGCGGGCGCGGGAGGAGGTGTGGGCGCGGGTTCGGGCGTCGGCTCCGGCAGCGACCGGTCGACGACCCGCTCCCGGATCACCGGAATGTCACCGGTCAGCTCCGCCACGCTGATTCCCCCGGCGACGCCCCGACGCCGCCGGCCACCGCGCGATTCGACCTGCTGGCCGTTGCGGGCGAGCAGCTCCGCGACCGAGATCTGACCGGTGTTCTCCGAACCCTCGCTCATCTCGTCACCACCAATTCTCCGCCCATCTCGGTATCCAGTTTGCGCAGGATCAGGCCTTCCCGCAGCGCCCAGGGGCAGATCTCGAGGGAATCGACCGACAGTGCCCGCATGCTCGCCTCCGCAATCAGGGCGCCGGCGACGATCTGCTGCGACCGGTCGGCGCTCACGCCTTCCAATTCTGCGCGATCCGCCGCCGTCATCCGCGATATGAACGCGATCAGTTGACGCAAACCGCTCGCCGTCAGTGTCCTCTGCACGCGCGGTCCCGCGGCGGAGGGCGCGGCGCCGGTGAGTCGTGCGAGCGATCGGAAGGTCTTCGACGTCCCGACGATCCGGTCCGGGGCGCCGGCCGCGCGCAGCGCCTTCGCCGGCTCCACGAGTTCCGCGTCGAGCCAGTCCCGCAGCACCGCGACCCGCCGCTTTCCGGGCGGGTCGCCCTGCAGCCAGTCCCGGGTCAGGCGTCCGGCGCCGAGCTGCAGCGAGAACGCGACGTCCGGGTCCTCGTCACCGCCGGAGGTCAGTTCCAGCGAACCGCCGCCGATGTCGAAGTTCATGATGCGTCCGGCGCTCCAGCCGTACCAGCGGCGCACCGCGAGGAAGGTCAGACGCGCCTCGTCCACCCCGGACAGCACCTCGAGGTTGACGCCGGTCTCGGCCCTGACCCGGGCCAGCACCGACTCGGAGTTGTTCGCGTCGCGCACCGCGGAGGTCGCGAACGCCATCAGCTCTCCGCACCCCGACGACGCCGCGATGGACGCGAAGTCGCCGACCGCCGCGACCAGCCGGTCGCCGCCCGTCTTCGTGATGTCGCCGTTGTCGTCGGTGTTCTCGGCCAGCCGCAGCGTGGACTTGGTCGAGCTCATCGGCGTGGGATGCGCACCCCTGTGGGCGTCCACCACGAGGAGGTGCACGGTGTTGCTTCCGACGTCGAGTACCCCTAATCGCACGTGACCACGGTACTGGGTCTACCGTCGGGCACTGTGACAGCAGGCAATACCCCGTCCTCGGAGAAGATGACTCCGACGCCCGAAGTGGCCCTCGACTTCCCGCGCGAATGGATCGAATTCGTCGACCCGTCGAACGCGGAGCACGTCATCGTCGCGGACCTCACGTGGCTGCTTTCGCGCTGGACCTGCGTGTTCGGCACCCCCGCGTGCCAGGGCACCGTGGCGGACCGGCCCGACGACGGCTGCTGTTCGCACGGCGCGTTCCTCTCCGACGCCGACGACCGGGACAAGCTCGACCGGTCGGTGATGATGCTCACTCCGCGGGACTGGCAGTTCATGGACAAGGGCCTCGGCAAGAAGGGGTACGTCGAGGAGGACGACCTCGACGACGAGCCCGCGCTGCGGACGCGGCGGTACAAGGGCGCGTGCATCTTCCTCAACCGTCCGGGTTTCGAGGGCGGAATCGGCTGCGCGCTGCACTCGATGGCGCTGCGCCAGGGCATCGAGCCGCTCGAGGTCAAGCCGGACGTGTGCTGGCAGCTGCCGATTCGCCGGACCCAGGACTGGGTCGAACGCCCGGACGGCGAGCAGATCCTCAAGACCACGATCACCGAGTACGACCGCCGCGGCTGGGGCGAGGGCGGCGAGGAGCTGCACTGGTACTGCTCGGGCTCGCCGGACGCGCACGTCGGCACCAAGCCGGTGTGGCAGAGCTACGGCCCGGAGCTGACCGAACTCCTCGGCGCCCCCGCCTACGAGGAGCTGGTCAAGCACTGCCGTCGCCGGGCCGGACTGGGGCTGATCGCGGTGCATCCCGCGACGACCGCGGCCCGCGAGGCGAAGGCGGCGGCCACGCAGCGACTGCGTCCG
The DNA here is from genome assembly GCF_042754225.1 of Rhodococcus sp. NPDC059234. Classification (NCBI taxonomy): domain Bacteria; kingdom Bacillati; phylum Actinomycetota; class Actinomycetes; order Mycobacteriales; family Nocardiaceae; genus Rhodococcus; species Rhodococcus sp. NPDC059234. Next base: position 2,569 of record NZ_JBHZAH010000033.1, on the reverse strand, counting down.
TAACGATCGGTCTGCGTCCGGCGACGACAGAAGCAGGAGGGCACACCGACCCTCCCCGTCGCAAGGGGACGCCCATGTTCACTCGCACGCTGGCAGCAGCGGCACTCGCCGTCGGGGCGGCACTCGCGCTGGCGCCGGGCGCGTCGGCCGCCGATCCCGACGATCCCTACGGCTTCAACTCGATTCGCGACCGGACCGACTACTTCGTCGCGCCCCTCGATCCCGGCGCGTTGATCGGCGCGAACGTCGCCAAGCCGATCATCCTGAGTCCGTACGGCGCCACGCGCAAGATCGAGTGTCGCGGCGACGGGCACTACGTCGGGATCCACGAGTGCAGGCAGTACGACACGAAGAACGTCGCGCACGAGCTCCGGCTGTTGGCCAACCCGATCCGTCCGGTCTACCTGTACATGTTCTGACCGCGGGCAGCGGACGCGCCGCGACCGGCGCGTCCGCTCGCACCGCGGGGCGTCAGCCCTCCAGCTTGTAGCCCAGACCACGCACGGTGACGAGGTGCTCCGGCTTCGCCGGATCCGCCTCGATCTTCGAGCGCAGCCGCTTGACGTGCACGTCGAGGGTCTTGGTGTCGCCGACGTAGTCCGCGCCCCACACCCGGTCGATCAGCTGGCCGCGGGTGAGCACCCGGCCGGAGTTGCGCAGCAGGTACTCGAGCAGGTCGAACTCCTTGAGCGGCAGGGTGACCGTCTCGCCCCCGACCACCACGATGTGCCGGTCCACATCCATCCGCACCGGCCCCGCCTCGAGCACGCCGTCGCTGAGCACGGCATCGGCGTCGTTGTCCGCGCCGCGGCGCAGCACCGCGCGGATCCGGGCGATCAACTCGCGCGCGGAGTACGGCTTGGTGACGTAGTCGTCGGCGCCGAGCTCGAGCCCGACCACCTTGTCGATCTCGCTGTCGCGGGCGGTCACCATGATCACGGGAACCCCGGACCGGGCGCGTAGCTGCTTGCACACGTCGGTGCCGCTCATCCCGGGCAGCATCAGGTCGAGCAGGACGATGTCCGCCCCGGAGCGGTCGAACTCCGCGAGCGCGGACGGTCCGTCCGACACCACGGTGGTCTCGAAGCCCTCCTTGCGGAGCAGGAACGCCAACGGGTCGGCCAGCGACTCCTCGTCCTCCACGATCAACACATTCGTCACCGATTGGCCTCCATACTCGTCGCGGCCGGTGTCGGCCGCACTGTGTGCGCTGTCGATACGGTTTTCACTGGTGGAACGGTCGTGCCGAACCCGGACACGGTGGTCGCCGGCGGCAATTCGTCCGACTCGTCGTCCGGTTCGAGGTGGGCGGGCACCAGCAGGGTGAACGTCGACCCGGTGCCGGGCTTGCTCCACAGCGTGATGGAGCCGTTGTGGTTGGCGGCGATGTGCTTGGCGATCGCCAGGCCCAGTCCGGTGCCACCGGTCGCTCGCGCGCGGGCCTTGTCCACCCGGAAGAAGCGCTCGAACACCCGCTCCTGGTCCTCCTTCGCGATGCCGATGCCGCGGTCGGTGACGGCGACGGCCACCTCGTCGCCGCGAACGGACCGGCTCACCGTCACCGGCGAGCCCTCCGCCGAGTACGCGATCGCGTTCTGCACGAGGTTGGACAGCGCGGTGACCAGGAGGGCGCGGTCGCCGAGGACCTCGAGCCCGCTGGGACGGTCGGTGGTGACGGTGATCCCGGCGGTCTCGGCGGTGACCTTGGAGCGGCGCAGCGCCTCGTCGATCACCTCGTCGACATCCACCGGTTCGAGGTCGGGCAGTTTCTCGGCACCGGTCAGCCGCGACAGCGCGATCAGTTCGCCGACCATGTTCCCGAGCCGCTTGGACTCGCCGAGCACCCGCTCGCCGAAGTGCCGGACCGACTCCGGGTCGTCGGCAGACTCGAGCAGCGCCTCGGCCAGCAGCCCCATCGCCCCGACCGGGGTCTTGAGCTCGTGGCTGACATTGGCGACGAAGTCGCGGCGGGTGGCCTCCATCCGCACCTGCTCGGAGTCGTCGTCGGCGAACAGGACCACGAACCGGCGGTCCTGTTCGCTGAGCAGTCGGGCCAGGCCGCGGACCGCGATCTTGCCGCGGCCGCGAACCGGGTTCTTGATGCTCAGGTCCACCTCGACGGGCTCACCGGTGTCGAGGACCTGGTTGGCGGCCGCCCACGCGCGTGGCTCGACGGTCCGGTTGTGCACCAGGCCCAGCTCCTCGGCCCGCGGGTTGAACAGCACCACATCGTGGAAACGGTCGACCACGGCGATGCCGCTGCGGGAGGCCAGCACGATCAGGTCGAGCACCTGGGACATGGTCAGCCCGGCCTGCTCGGATTCGCGCCTGCTGTATCTGCTCTTGATCTGCGGGATCAGGACACCGCCGACCAGGTAACCACCGACGGCGGCGACCAGGGCCAGCATGACGGCCTGAACAACACTCACACCCGAATCGTACGGCCGCGAAAACCCGGACCGGCGTCGGGTTGAGGCATTTCACAGCACGTCACGGGCCCGCCCGGCCCCGTTTCCCCCCTGTTCACCTGCAGTTCGACTCGAACACCTCGGCCCGGCCCCCGCAGATG
>NZ_JBHZAH010000032.1:0-43550 GCF_042754225.1 Rhodococcus sp. NPDC059234 | reverse complement strand
GTATTGCGGAACGAATGCGGATCCGACCATCGCCAGTATCCCACACGTGCGCGACGGCCCGCGCCAACGGCGCACCGCAGCGGTGAAGCAGGCGCGGCCTCGGCCTCGGGCTGCAGGAACAGCGGCGCCTGGAACACGGGCGCCGTTTCGGCGACGGGAACGTGCGCCTGCGGCTCGTCGGCGCTGGTGAACAGCGTCTTCGCCGGCTCGACGGCAGGTGCCTCGACCGCGGGCGTCTCGACCGCAGGCGTCTCGACCGCCGGGGTCTCGGCGGTCGGGCCGGCGAGCGCCGCGTGCACGCGCTCGGCGAGGGCGCGGTCCACGCTCGACTGGGCACTGCGCAGCTCGGCGCCGAACTCGGCGACCTGGGCGAGCACCTGCTTGCTGGTCAGCCCCAGCATCTTGGCGAGTGCGTGTACCCGGATCTTCTCCGGGAACACGGGTGCCGCGTTCTCTGCGGCGGAATTCTGTGAAGTTTCGGGCGGCGCTTGATCGGCCACGTAAGTCTCCTCGGGCCCCCGGGCGCGTCCACCTTGGCTAACCGGGTGTGACGCGGCCACTCGAGAGCGCTGTTTGTGTGCTCGCACCGGGTAGGCGCGAGTGTGTATGGTCTCGCCCCGCGCGGTTGGAAGTGATCCGTTAGTTCACTGCCAACTCGTACGGCGCCTGGCTGGATGGCTGTATTACGTGGTCCGTGCGCCTGATCATCCAGCGTGCCTCGGGCGAGGGATTTCCTGCATGCCGCGACAGCGATGAGGGCATCGAACCGTGGTGTCATCCGGTCGGGTCCGCACCGAACCTGGGTATTGCGGAACGAATGCGGATCCGACCATCGCCAGTATCCCACACGTGCGCGACGGCCCGCGCCAACGGCGCACCGCAGCGGTGAAGTGGAGCGGCGGAAGTTCGGGTTACGACCGCCCCGGGCTCGCTAGCCGCGAACGAGGTGGGGGAACCACAGCGCGATCTCGCGCTCGGCGGACTCCACCGAGTCCGAGCCGTGCACGAGGTTCTGCTGCCCGTCCAGGGCGAGGTCGCCGCGGATGGTCCCGGGGGCGGCCTTCTCCACCGGGTCGGTGCCGCCGGCGATCTGCCGGAACGCCGCGATCGCGCGCGGGCCCTCGACGACCGCGGCGACCAGCGGACCGGAGGTGATGAACTCGAGGAGTCCGGGATAGAACGACCGCTCGGCGTGCTCGGCATAGTGCGCGCCGGCCACATCGACGTCGGCCGTGCGCATCTCCAACGCGGAAATGGACAGGCCCTTGCGTTCGACTCGCGCAAGAATGTCTCCGACGAATCTGCGGGCGACGCCGTCGGGCTTGATCAGTACAAGGGTGCGCTCAGTCACGGGGGAACAGCCTAAACGTTCAGTCTCGTTGCCCTGGAAGCAGACCCTGTTCGATCCGCTCCTGGATGTCGCGCCGGAGGTAGAGCATGTAGACCCAGACCGCCGCGAAGAGCAGTCCCAGTGCACCGATCACCGGGTGCACCAACCATCCGGCGATCATCGCGACCTGCAGCGCCAGGTCGAAACCGATGGCCCACGACCTGCCCTGGACGCCGCACCCCAGGATCATCAGGCCGCCCAGGACGAGGATGTATGCGACCGCGCCGCCGCTGATGCCGTCGCCAAGCTTCGCGACCGCGGGAATCGCGAGCAGCACGACGATCGCCTCGAGGATCAGGATGCCCGAGCAGACGCCGCGGAACCCCTTCCACGGGTCCGTCGCCGGGGGCTTGAAGCCACCGGACTCGGGGGCCGGTTGATCGGGAGTGCTCACGCGGGGTCCTTTCCGAACAGGGTGCGGGCGACGCCTGCGGTGACCACGGATCCGGTCACCACGACGCCTGCCCCGGAGACGGCTTCGCCGGGCTCGGCGACCTCCTCGGCGAGGCCGATGGCGGTCTCGAGCGCGTCGGGCAGCGTCGGCGCCACCACCACCCGCTCGTCGCCGAACCGCGCGACCGCCAGGTCGGCGAGCTGGTCGACGTCCATGCCGCGCGGGGACCCGTTGTGCGTCACCACGATCTCGTCGAGCACGGGCTCGAGGGCGGCCAGGATGCCGTCGACGTCCTTGTCACCCAGCACGGCGACGACGCCGACGAGCTTGCGAAAGTCGAACTCGGCTGCCAGCGCCGCGGCCAGTGCCCGGGCGCCGTCCGGATTGTGGGCGGCGTCGAGGAACACCGTCGGAGCACTGCGGACCCGTTCGAGCCGGCCGGGATTGGTCAGCGAGGCGAAGGCTTCGCGGACGGCGTCGATCTCGAGCTGGCGGTCCGCGCCTGCTCCGAAGAACGCCTCCACCGCGGCGAGCGCGAGCGAGGCGTTGCGGGCCTGGTGCTCGCCGTGCAGCGGCAGGAAGATGTCGCTGTACACGCCGCCGAGGCCCTGCAGTTCCAGTTGCTGTCCGCCGACCGCGATCTGGCGGCCCAGCACCCGGAACTCGGATCCCTCGCGGGCGACGGCGGCGTCCGCCTCCACCGCGCGACGCAGCAGCACCTCGCTCACCTCGGGGACCTGCTCGGCGAGGATCGCGACGGTGTCGCGGGGCACGAGGGACTCGGGGGCCTTCTTGATGATGCCCGCCTTCTCCTCGGCGATGCCCGCGAGGTCACCGCCGAGGAACTCGACGTGGTCGAGGCTGATCGGGGTGATCACCGCGACCTGCCCGTCGATCACATTCGTTGCGTCCCAACGCCCGCCGAGACCGACCTCGACGACCGCCACGTCCACCGGTGCCTCGGCGAAGGCTGCGAATGCCATCGCGGTGAGCACCTCGAACTTGCTCATCGCGGGACCACCGGCGGCCTCGGACTGGGCGTCGATCATCGCGATGTACGGTGCCAGCTCGTTGTAGGTGTCGACGTACAGCCGCGGGGAGATCGGCTTGCCGTCGATGCTGATCCGCTCGGTGGCCAGCTGCAGGTGCGGGCTGGTCGTGCGGCCGACCCGCCGGTGCAGCCGGGTCAGCAGCGCGTCGATCATCCGGGTGACCGAGGTCTTGCCGTTGGTTCCGGCCACGTGGATCGCGGGGTAGCTGTGCTGGGGCGAACCCAGCAGGTCCATCAGGGCCGCGATTCGCGTCAACGACGGCTCGATCTTCGTCTCCGGCCACCGCTTGTCGAGTTCGGCCTCGACCAGTGCGAGTTCGGCCAGGTCGACCGGCGACGGCTGCGACTCCGAGCTGGGCATGCTCACGCCTGCCCCATGTCCCTGAGCCGGGCGGTGATCCGCGCGACCTCCTCGGCCGCCAACGACTGGCGGGCGCGGATCTTGTCGACCACGTTGTCCGGAGCCTTCGCAAGGAAGGCCTCGTTCGACAACTTGGCGGCCGTTCCGGCGAGCTCCTTCTCCGCGGCCGCGAGGTCCTTCTCGAGCCGCTTGCGCTCGGCGACCAGGTCGACGGTGCCGGAGGTGTCGAGCTCGACCGTGACGGTGCCGCGGCTGAGGCGGATCTCCAGCGACGCGGTCGCGGCGAAGTCCTCGGCCGGGTCGGTCAGCTTGACCAGCGCGGCCACGGCGGCCTGCTTGCCGTCCAGGTCCGCCTCGGCGACGCCGGTCAACCGCGCGGACACCTTCTGCTTGTCGTTGAGCCCCTGGTCGCTGCGGAACCGGCGGATCTCGGTGACCAGGCGCTGCAGGTCGGCGATGCGCGCGGCGGCGACGGCGTCGGTGGCCTCGCCGGCTGCTGCCGGCCACTGGGCGATCACCACGGACTCGCCGCCGGTCAGCACCTTCCACAGCGTCTCGGTGACGAAGGGCATCACCGGGTGCAGCATCCGCAGCAGCGCGTCGAGGACGGTGCCGAGCACCGCCCGGGTGCCCTCGGCCTCCTCGCCCGCGAACTGCACCTTGGCCAGCTCGAGGTACCAGTCGCAGACCTCGTCCCAGGCGAAGTGGTACAGCGCCTCGCAGGCCTTGCCGAACTCGTAGCGGTCGAAGGCGGCGTCGACCTCGCCGCGCACCTGCTCGAGCCGGTCGAGGATCCAGCGGTCCGCGTCGGTGAGCTCGGCCCGGGCGGGCAGCGGGGCCGGGGCCGCACCGTTCATCAGGGCGAACTTGGTGGCGTTGAACAGCTTCGTGGCGAAGCTGCGCGAGGACTTGGCGTGGTCCTCGCCGACCGACAGGTCGCTGCCCGGGTTGGCGCCGCGGGCGAGGGTGAAGCGCAGCGCGTCGGCGCCGAACTCGCGCACCCAGTCCAGCGGGTCGATGCCGTTGCCCTTGGACTTCGACATCTTCTTGCCGAACTCGTCGCGCACCAGACCGTGCAGGAAGACGTCCTCGAACGGCACCTGCGGTCCGCCCTTGGCCCCGCCCCCGGTGATGGCCTCGTCCTCGGACACGAACGTGCCGAACATCATCATCCGCGCCACCCAGAAGAACAGGATGTCGTAGCCGGTGACGAGAACCGAAGTGGGATAGAACTTCTCGAGCTCAGGGGTCTTGTCCGGCCAGCCCATCGTGGAGAAGGGCCACAGGCCGGAGGAGAACCAGGTGTCGAGGACGTCGGGATCTTGCACCCAGCCCTCGGGCGCGGTCTCGTCCGGTCCGACACAACGGACCTCACCCTCGGGGCCGTACCAGATCGGGATGCGGTGGCCCCACCACAGCTGACGCGAGATGCACCAGTCGTGCATGTTGTCTACCCAGCCGAACCAGCGCGGCTCGAGGCTGGCCGGGTGAATCTTGGTGTCCCCGTTACGGACCGCGTCACCAGCGGCCTTCGCGAGCGTCTCGACCTTGACCCACCACTGCAGCGACAGCCGCGGCTCGATGGACTCGCCGCTGCGCTCGGAGTGCCCGACGCTGTGCAGGTACGGCCGCTTCTCGGCGACGACGCGGCCCTGCTCGGCGAGGGCCTCGCGCACCTTGACCCGGGCCTCGAAGCGGTCCATGCCGTCGAACTGCGTTCCGGTGTCGGCGATCTTGCCGGTCTTGTCCATGATGGTGGGCATCGGCAGGCTGTGCCGCAGGCCCATCTCGAAGTCGTTGGGGTCGTGCGCGGGGGTGATCTTCACCGCGCCGGTGCCGAACTCCGGGTCCACGTAGTCGTCGGCGACGATCGGGATCTGGCGCCCCGTGATCGGGTGCTCGAGTGTCGTGCCGACCAGGTGCTTGTACCGCTCGTCCTCGGGGTGCACCGCGACCGCGGTGTCGCCGAGCATGGTCTCGACACGAGTGGTCGCGACAATGACGTGCGGCTCGCTGTCGTCGAGCGAGCCGTAGCGCAGCGAGACCAGCTCGCCTTCGACGTCCTCGAACTTGACCTCGATGTCGGAGATCGCGGTCTGCAGCACCGGCGACCAGTTCACCAGGCGCTCGGCGCGGTAGATCAGGCCGGCGTCGTACATCCGCTTGAAGATGGTCTGCACGGCACGCGAGAGGCCCTCGTCCATCGTGAACCGGTCGCGGCTCCAGTCGACGCCGTCACCGAGGCTGCGCATCTGGGTGCCGATGGTGCCGCCGGACTCGCGCTTCCAGTCCCACACCCGGTCGATGAATGCCTCGCGTCCGAGGTCTTCCTTCTTCTTGCCGTCCGCGGCAAGCTGCTTCTCCACCACGTTCTGGGTGGCGATTCCCGCGTGGTCCATACCCGGCAGCCACAGCACCTCGTAGCCCTGCATCCGCTTGCGGCGGGAGAGCACGTCCATCAGGGTGTGGTCGAGCGCGTGGCCCATGTGCAGGCTGCCGGTCACGTTCGGCGGCGGCAGCACGATCGAGTAACCCGGCTTGTCGCTGGTGGGATCGGCCGTGAAGTAGCCGGCGTCCACCCAGCCCTCGTACAGCTCCTGCTCCACGGCGCTGGGGTCCCAGCTCTTCGGGAGGGCGTCGGCGGGGTTCTTGGGGTCTTGCGGCGCGGCACTGGTCACCGAAGTGATTCTAGAGAACGGGACCTACCGTGGCGCGCGCCACATAGCCCACAGCGTCGGTCCTCCCCCCGGAAGCACGATCTCGCGGGTCACCTCGAAGCCGAACCGCTGGTAGTAGGGCAGGTTGGCTTCCTTGCTGGACTCCAGGTACGCCGGTGCGCGCTCGGCGTCGCAGCGATCGAGCCGCGAAGCCAGCAACGCCTGCCCGTGACCGGCGCCGCGGGCGGACGGCAGCGTCCCGATGGTGCTGAGATACCAGTGCGGCTCCTCGGGGTGCACCTTCTCCACCGTCTCCGAGACCTGTGCACCGACCCGGATCCGGCCACCGAGGGCCCGGAGCAGTCCAGGGAGGGTGCGCACCTGGCTCACCGCCGACTGCCGCCAGTGTCCGGGCGGATCCCACAGCGTCGCCCCGACCATTTCCCCGGACGGTTCCTCGCAGACCTCCACCCCACCGAGTCCGAGGTGATGGTGGCGGGTCACGGTGTCGAACAATCGCGGCAGCCCCGCACGGCGGGCGCTCTCGTCCGGCCACATCCAGGTCATCACCGGATCGTCCGCGAACGCCTCGGCGAGCACGCGCGAGAGCGCGCGAATGTCGGTGCGGACGGCGGGTCGTACGACGGCGGCCATCAGCCGAGGCTACCGGCGTCCCCCGAAATTGGGTGGCGGCCCGAACGATTGCGACGGGAGACTCTGCCGGTGGAACTCTACGAGTACGCGAGCCTCGACGCGGTCGGACTGCGCGCGCTGATCCGGGCAGGCGAGGTGACCGTGACGGAGGTCGAGACGCTGGCACGACGGGCGCTCGCGGCGGCGGACGCAGACCTGAACGCATTGACGCTTCCGCCGTTCGACCCGGCTCTGACGAGCTCGCCGGACGGACCGCTGGCGGGGGTACCACTGGTCGTCAAGGACAGCGGGCCGTTCGCCCGCGGGGTTCCGTTCACGCTCGGCAGCCGCGCCCTCCGCGGCGCGGTCGCCGGCGTCGACCACGAGATGATGTCGCGGTTCCGCACCGCCGGGCTGGTGACGCTCGGGCAGAGCACCGCGCCGGAGTTCGGCCTCAGCTTCGCCACCGAGACGGCGCGGTACGGACCGACCCGGAACCCGTGGGCACTGGACCGCGGTGTCGGCGGCTCGAGCGGCGGGTCCGCGGCACTGGTGGCGGCCGGGGCGGTACCGCTCGCGCACGGTAACGACGGGGCCGGGTCGCTGCGGGTACCGGCCTCGTGTTGCGGGCTGGTCGGTCTCAAACCGAGCCGCGGCCGCACCCCGAGCGGCCCACTCGCCGGCGAGGTGGGATTCGGGCAGGTCTACGAGTTCGGCCTCACCAGGACCGTCCGCGACGCAGCGCACCTGCTGGACGCGGTGTCGGGACCGGTCGTCGGCGAGAAGTACGCCGCCGCTCCCCCGGCCCGCAAATATGCGGACGAGGTCGGTGCCGATCCGGGACGGCTGCGGATCGCGGTGGACACCGGGGCTCCGGTGCCGGTCGACCCGCAGGTCGCGGGCGTGGCGGTGGACGTGGGACGGGTGCTCGAGTGGATCGGGCACGACGTGACGGTGGGGGCCCCGGAGGTCGATCCCGCGGACGTCGTCGAGGCCTGCATGCTCACCGCCGTCTCCACCGGCGCCGCGATGCTGCGTGCTCCGCGCCGGCCCGATCCGAACCTGCTCGAGGCGGTCTCGCGCGCGGTGCTCGCGGAGACGGCGTCGTTCACCGCACTCGACGTCATGGCCGGGATCGACGCGCAGCATCGCGTCAGCAGCCCGATCGGCCGCTTCTTCACTCGGCACGACCTTCTCCTGACGCCCACCCTCGCGCAGCTCCCGCCGCCGCTCGGCGCGCTCGACTACGACAACCCCGAATACACGGTGCGGGACTGGCTGCGGCGAATCTTCGAACTCGGTCCGTTCACAGCGGCTTTCAACGTGTCCGGGCACCCCGCGATCAGCCTGCCGCTCGGGTTGAGCAGGGAGGGGCTGCCGATCGGGGTGCAGCTGGTCGCCGCACACGGTCGCGAGGACCTGTTGCTCCGGGTGGCGGCGCAGCTCGAGGAGGCGGCACCGTGGCGGGACCGGCAGCCGTCGGTGTTCGTGGCCTGACGCGGCGGGATAGGTTGTCCGCCATGACGACCGCGTGGCTGTTCCTGGTGGTGGCGATCGGCGCGGAGGTACTGGGCACGAGCCTGCTGCCGCGCACCGACGGGTTCCGGCGCACGGGACCGACGGTCGCGGTGCTCGGGCTGTACGGCGTGGCGCTGTACTGCCTGTCGCTTGCGTTGCGGGCCCTGGACGTCGGCGTCGCCTATGCGGTGTGGGCGGGCGTCGGCACCGCGGCGATCGCCGCGATCGGCATGCTGATCCTGCACGAGCCGCGGTCAGCGTCGAAGGTGCTCGGCATCGGCTTGGTCGTCGCCGGCGTGGTCGCACTCAACCTCGGCGGCCTGGGATGAGCGAGAGCCGCCGAGCCTGGGCATTTCTCGCGGTCGCGATCTCCTCCGAGATCCTCGCGACGGTGTTCCTCGGGGCCACCGAACAGTTCACCCGCCCGCTGGTCACGATCGCCGTGCTGTGCGGCTACGTGCTCTCGTTCACGTGCATGGCGCAGGCCCTGCGTGCGCTGCCGATCAGCCTGGCGTACGCACTGTGGTCGGGCATCGGGACAGCCGCGGTCGCGGTGATCGGCATCGTCTTCCTCGGCGAAGGGTTGTCCGTCGCGAAGGTCGCGGGACTGCTGCTCATCGTCGCCGGGGTGGTCGTACTGAATCTGCGGCAGGCGGAGCCGGCACCGGAACCCGAGCAAATGCCGGCCGCCGACTAGCTCTTACAGCCCGTGCCTGCGTGCGACCATCCGCTCGACGACCGCCCGCGGCACGAGCCGCCGCAGCGCGAACACGAACGGTGCATTGCTGCCCACCGCGTACAGCTGCTTCGGGCGGTCGGCGTCGATCGCCTTGACGACGGTCGCGGCGACCGTGTCCGCCGAGACGCCGGCGGCCTCGTTGGCGTCGAGCCTGGAGATCATCGTGCGGTACTCGTCGGTGTACGGCGAACCGTCGACGAGATAGTGCGTGCGCCGCAAGCCGATTCCGGTGCTGATCGAGCCCGGCTCCACCGTCGTCACACCGATGCCGTAGGGCGCCACCTCGCGCCGGGCGGCCGTCGCGAAGCCCTTGATCGCCGCCTTGGTCGCCACGTACGACGACCGGTAGGCCAGCGGGAAGCTGGCGAGCATGGAGCCGACCATCACCACCCGTCCGTAGCCGCGCGCCCGCATCCCGGGCAGCACCAACTGGGTCAGCCGCACCGCGCCGAAGACGTTGGTCTGGAACAGCCGCTCGATCGCCACCATGGGCAGCTCCTCGATCGGCCCGCTCTGACTCTCCCCCGCGTTGTTGACGAGCACGTCGACCTCGCCCGCCGCGGCCGCGCAGGCCTCGATGCTCGCGGAGTCGGTGAGGTCCAAGGCGAGGTACTCGACGCCCGGGATCCGGTCCGCGATGGTCGACGGATCGCGACCGGTTCCGTACACCCGCCAGCCGCGTTCCACCAGGGTCTTGGCCACGGCCGCACCGATGCCCGACGAGGCTCCGGTGACCAGCGCGGTGCGAGGGATGCTCACGATTGCAGTCCTTTGTTCGTGTCGGAACGCCCGTGCCGGATCCTGCCACGAGTCCGGCGCGTCGTGCCGCAGTGTCCGGCAGACTGTCGGGTACGAGGCATTACGGGACGGACGACAAGGAACGAGCCGATGAGCAGTCCCCTACCTCCCGCACTGCAGGCCTGGCGGCGCCGCGGCCTCCACCTCACCGTCGGCGCGAACCGCATCTTCGTCGCCGAGCTGGGATCCGGCAACGGGCCGCCGATCGTCGTCGTGCACGGGTTCCCGGGTTCGTCCCACGACTTCGCCGCGGTCGCGCAGCGCCTCGCGTCGTCACGGCGGGTGGTGCTGCTGGACCTGCTGGGATTCGGCTTCTCCGACAAGCCGCCGAAGGCGCGGTACTCGCTGTTCGAGCAGGCCGACCTGGTCGAGTCGACGTTGTCCCAGTTGGGGATCGAGAGTTGCGTGCTGCTCGCGCACGACATGGGCGACACGGTCATCGCCGAGCTGCTGCACCGTCACAACGACGGCGACCTCGGCTTCGTCCCCGAGCGAGTCTTCCTGACCAACGGTTCGATCTTCATCGACCTGGCCCATCTGACGGGTGGACAGCGCGCGATGCTGCGAATGCCGTCGAGGGCGCTGCCGGTGGATCCGCCGGACTGGCTGATCGCCCGCGCGCTCGAACGCAGCTTCGGTCCCCGTTCACCCGCGCCGGACGGCGCGATCGGCACCCTGGTGCGGATGATCCAGCACGACCGGGGCGGGCGGCTGCTTCCTCGGCAGAACCGCTACCTGCTCGAACGACGGAAACACCAGGCGCGATGGACCGCCGGACTCGTCGACTACACCGGTCACCTCACGCTGCTGTGGGGAGCGGACGATCCCATCGCCGTCGTCGACATGCCGGCCCGGTTGTCGGTGCTCCGCCCCCGGACAGAGGTGACAATTCTCCCGGACGTCGGCCATTGGCCGGCCCTCGAAGCACCGGAATTGGTCGCCGAACTCGTCAAGCGGGGCCTCGGTTAGCAACTAGGGTCAAGCCATGCGCGCAGTCGTGATCACCAAGCACGGAGAAGCAGACGTCCTTCAGGTCCAGGAGCGACCGTCCCCGCCACTGCCCGCCGACGGGGTACGCATCGCGGTCCGCGCGGCCGGGGTGAACTTCGCCGACGTGATGGCTCGGCTGGGCCTGTACGCCGACGCTCCCCCGCTGCCCAGCGTGGTGGGGTACGAGGTGTCCGGAGAGGTCGTCGAAACCGGACCGGAAACAACGGATTTCGCGGTCGGCGACCGGGTCTTCGCGGGTACCCGATTCGGCGGCTACGCCGAACAGGTCTGCGTGCGCCAGCGCGATGCGACCGCGCTGCCTGACTCCCTGAGCTACGAACAGGGCGCGGCGATTCCGGTGAACTACGCGACGGCCTGGGCCGGGCTGGTCGGTTACGGCAGCCTGCACGCCGGCGAGCGGGTCCTGATCCACGCGGCGGCGGGCGGCGTGGGAATCGCGGCGACGCAGATCGCCAAGCACTACGGCGCCGAGGTCTACGGCACCGCCTCGCCCGGAAAGCACGACGCCATACGCGGATTCGGCGTCGACGTGGCCATCGACTACCGACAGCGCGGCTGGGACCGGGACCTGCCGCCGATGGACCTCGTCATGGACGCGATCGGCGGCGCCTCCCACGCGCGCAGCTACTCGCTGCTGCGCCCGGGCGGGCGACTGGTGGCGTTCGGAGCCAGCTCGGTGGTCTCCGGCGACAAGCGCAATCTGTTCAAGGCCGCGCCGCAGGCCCTTCGGATGATCCGCGGATTCAATGCCATGAACATGATGACCGAGTCGAAAGCCGTGATCGGCCTGAACATGCTGCGGCTCTGGGACGATCGCGGCACCCTGCAACCGTGGATCACGCCGTTGCGGGCACTGATCGAGGAGTCCGTCGTGCGCCCGGTCGTCTCGGATGTCGTTCCGTTCGACCGGGCGCCCGAGGCACACCGGATCCTCACCGAGCGCCGCAACGTCGGCAAGGTGGTGCTGGTGCCCTGAGGCCGGGGCCTACTTGGTGAGCAGCGGCGTGATCCGCGGCGGGATCTTGTCGAGCGCGTACGGCAGCGACAGCACGGTGCTCCACGTCATGGCCTCGGCCGCCTCGTCCTCGAGGATGATCGTCCGACCCTCCTTGACCGAGCGCAGCTGCTGGTAGACGGGCGTCTTGTCCAGTTCGGCCCGCAGCTTGTCGCCGAAGCCGCCGCCGGCGTACCAGACCAACAGGTCGGCGTCGGCGAGCGAGAGCTGCTCGGTGCTGATCGGCGCGAAGTTGGTGGTGGTGATCTGCTGCGTGACAGTGGGGTTGACGAACCCCAGCTCGGTGAAGAACCTGACCTTCGGATCCTCCGGCCCGTAGACGCCGAACTGGCCGGGGCCCTTCAGCGCGCCGACGATCACCGTCTTGCCCTTGAACGCGGGGTTGGCCGCGGAGACGGAGGTGAACTTGTCCTGCACCGAGGTGACGAGCTCCTCGGCCTTGTCCGACTTGCCGAGCGCCTTGCCGACGATCCGGGTCTGGTCCTGCCACGGCACGCCGTAGTCGGCGAACTCCTTGGGCTGGGTCACCGTCGGCGCGAGCGCGCTGAGCTTGTCGTGCTGGCTCTGCGTCACGCCCGAGTAGGTACCGAGAATCAGGTCCGGGTTGGTGGCCGCGACCTTCTCGACGTCGATGCCGGTGTTCGCGGTTCCGACGATCGCCGGGTTCGCGCCGCCGAGCAGGTCGTGCGCCCACGGCCACGTCGCGTCGGGCTGGTTGCCGTACCAGTCGAACACTCCGACCGGGACCACACCGAGCGCGAGAATCGCGTCCTGGTCGTTGTACCCGACGCTCACCACCCGCTGCGGGTTCGCCCCGACCTGGGTCTGCCCGTACTTGTCGGTGAGCGTGGCGCCCGCCGATCCGGCCGAACCTCCGTCACCGCCGCTGCTGCAGGCCGCCGCCGCGAGCGCGAGCAGCGCACCGGACGTTCCGACCAGAAACCCACGACGCGTGATGCGACCTGCGCCTGCCATCGACTCTCCTCCACGATTCAACAAAAGCTAGGTAAGGCTAGCCGAAATCGTAGGCCATTCGGTGTGGTACGACTTTCGGCAGGTAGCAGACCAGTCCACTATGGACACATGACGCGTAAGGGACCGGACAGCGACATCGACGAATCCCGGCTCGAGGTCACCCACAGCAAGGACCACGCGGCGGGCGTGCCCGCGGTCCTGGTGTCCCTGCAACGGGCGGTCGAGCAGATGGGCACGATGCGCACCGCCAAGACGCTCACCCGGCTCAACCAGCGACACGGCTTCGACTGCCCGGGTTGCGCCTGGCCGGAGACGCCCGGTCACCGCAAGCCCGCCGAGTTCTGCGAGAACGGCGCCAAGGCCGTCGCCGAGGAGGCGACGCTGCGCACCGTCACCCCCGAGTTCTTCGCCGCCCACTCGGTCGCCGAACTCGCCGACCGGACCGACTACTGGCTCGGACAACAGGGCCGGCTGACCCACCCGATGGTGTTGCGCGAGGGCGCGACCCACTACTCGCCGATCGGCTGGGGCGAGGCGTACCGGCTGATCGCCGACGAACTCCGCTCGCTGACCACCCCGGACGAGGCCGTCTTCTACACCTCCGGCCGCACCAGCAACGAGACCGCGTTCCTGTACCAGTTGATGATCCGCAGCTTCGGTACCAACAACCTGCCGGACTGCTCGAACATGTGCCACGAGTCCTCCGGCAGCGCGTTGAGCGAGTCCATCGGCATCGGCAAGGGCTCGGTGACGGTGCCCGACCTCGAGTTCGCCGACCTGATCCTCATCGCCGGGCAGAATCCCGGCACGAACCACCCGAGGATGCTCTCGACGCTCGAGGCCGCGAAGGGCAACGGCGCCAAGATCATCGCGATCAACCCGCTCCCCGAGGCGGGCCTGCTCCGGTTCAAGGACCCGCAGAAGGTCGGCGGGGTGATCGGTCGCGGCGTCGACATTGCCGACGAGTTCCTGCAGATCCGTCTCGGCGGTGACATGGCACTGTTCCAGGGCCTCGGACGGCTGCTGTTCGAGGCGGACGACGCCGCCCCCGGCACCGTGGTCGACCGGGACTTCGTCGAACAGCACTGCGCGGGCTTCGACGACTACGAGCGCCAGGTCCGCGGCGTCGACCTCGACACCGTGCTCGAGGCCACCGGCCTGACCATGACCCAGTTGGTTGACACGGCCGCCGCGCTGGTCCGCTCCGAACGCACGATCGCCTGTTGGGCAATGGGACTGACCCAGCAGGCACACGGCGTGGCCACCATTCAGGAGATCACCAACCTCCTGCTGATGCGCGGGATGATGGGCAAGCCCGGCGCCGGGGTCTGCCCGGTGCGCGGGCACTCGAACGTGCAGGGCGACCGCACCATGGGCATCTGGGAGAAGATGCCCGATCATTTCCTCGACGCCCTCGACCGCGAGTTCTCCATCACCAGTCCCCGCACGCACGGCTGGGACACGGTCGACGCGATCCGCGGCATGCGCGACGGCAAGGCGAGGGTGTTCATGGCGATGGGCGGCAACTTCCTGCGGGCCACCCCGGACACCGAGGCCACCGAGGATGCGTTGCGGCGCTGTTCGCTGACCGTACAGGTGTCCACCAAGCTCAACCGGTCGCACGTGGTGACCGGGCGGACCGCCGTCATCCTGCCGACCCTCGGGCGTACCGACAAGGACGTCCAGGCGAGCGGGAAACAGCTTGTCTCCGTAGAGGACTCGATGTCGATGGTGCACCTGTCCCGCGGCAACCTGACCCCGGTCAGCGAGCACCTGCGCAGCGAGGTCGCGATCGTGTGCGACCTCGCCCAGGAATTGCTCGGCCGCGACCACTCGGTGCCCTGGGCCGCCTTCACAGCCGATTACGACCGGATCCGCGATTCGATCTCGCGGGTGGTACCCGGCTGCGAGAACTACAACGAACGGGTTCGCCAGCCGGACGGGTTCCAGCTGCCGCACCCGCCGCGCGACCGGCGCGAATTCCCCACCCACACCGGCAAGGCCAACTTCGCGGCGAACCCGCTGCAGTGGGTGCCCACTCCCCCCGGCAGGCTGATCCTGCAGACACTGCGCAGCCACGACCAGTACAACACCACGATCTACGGCCTCGACGATCGCTACCGCGGCGTCAAGGGCGGCCGCCGGGTGATCTTCGTGTCCGCCGCCGATCTTGCCGAGCAGGGCCTGACCGACGGCGCCGCGGTGGACATCGTCTCCGAGTGGACCGGCGCCGACGGCTCGCTCGAGGAACGCCGGGTCACCGACTTCCGGGTGGTCGAGTACGACACCCCGCGGGGCAATGCGGCCGCCTACTACCCTGAGACCAATCCGCTGGTCCCACTCGATCACGTTGCGGCGAAGTCGAACACGCCGGTCTCGAAGGCCGTCGTCGTGCGACTGGAGCCAGTCGGGAGCAACTGATGGGACGCGTCACCGCCCGTCGGTCGGTGCTGCGGATCGGCCAGACCGGGACCGTCCGCAGGCCGGACTCCCTCGCGGTCGAGGAACCACTGGAGATCCGGATGGGTGGTCGATCGCTGACCGTCACGATGCGCACCCCCGGCCACGACATCGACCTGGTGCACGGGTTCCTGCTCGGCGAGGGCATCATCGGGTCCGCGCACGACATCTCGGTGATCCGCTACTGCGACGGTGTCGACGACGAGGGCGCGAACACCTACAACGTCCTCGACGTCGCACTGGCGCCGGGCGTGGCGGATCCCGTGATCGCACAGCGCAACTTCCTGACCACCTCCGCCTGCGGGGTGTGCGGCAAGGCCTCCCTCGACGCCGTGCGGGTCCGCGCGCTGTACGAGCTGACCGACTCGCCGCTGACTGTCACGACGTCGGTGCTGGCCGAACTGCCCACCACCATGCGGGCACGGCAACGGGTGTTCGACTCCACCGGAGGCCTGCACGCCGCGGGTCTGTTCACCGCGGACGGCGCACTGTTGGCGCTGCGAGAGGACGTCGGCCGGCACAACGCGGTGGACAAGGTGCTCGGCTGGGCACTGACCGAGGGCCGGGTTCCGCTGTCCGAGTCGATCCTCGCCGTGAGTGGACGCGCCTCCTTCGAACTGGTCCAGAAGGCGGTCGTGGCAGGCGTCCCGATGCTGGCCGCCGTGTCCGCGCCGTCCTCGCTCGCCGTCGATCTCGCCGCGGAGTCCGGCCTGACCCTGGTCGGGTTCCTGCGTGGCGAGACCATGAACGTCTACGCCGGTGAGCAGCGCATCAAGCTGACGTAGCGGGTGCGGTGAGGTCCGTCGTCCGGCCGCGCCCGCCTCGACAGGCACATTGGGGCATCATGGTCGAATGGGGGTTTCTCGGGGTGCGTTCGCGCGTGCGACTGGCGCGGTGGCTGTTGCGACCACAGCAAGTCGCACGACTGGATTCATCCGGACTCTCGCACTGGCGGCTGTGCTCGGTGCAGCGGCGGTCGGCGATGCCTACAACGGCGCGAACAGTATGCCGAACATGGTGTACGAGCTTCTTCTCGGCGGCGTGATGAGCAGCGTCCTCATTCCGGTCCTGGCGCGTGCCCAGCTCCGTGGGCGGGCGTACTCGCGACTGTTCACGCAACGCCTGCTGCTGGCAACGGTTATCGCCGCGAGCGTGGTCACCGTGCTTGCTGTGGCGTGTGCACCGCTGATGGTGTCCACACTTGTCGCCGGCGGGGAGCAGTCGCAGTTGGCGACCGTGCTGGCGTATCTGTTGCTACCTGAGATCTTCTTCTACTCGGTCGCCGCGACCGTGACAGCGGTGTTGAACGTGCGCGACAGCTACACGCCAGCCGCGTGGGCGCCCGTGTTCAACAACGTGATCGTGATCGCAACGGTCGGGATCTTCGCGGTGATGCCAGGCCCGGTGACGTTGGTCCCGGCCTCTATGACCACCGCCCAGATCCTCGTACTCGGGCTCGGCACCACTTCGGGAATCGTGGGACAGGCAGCGTGGTCGGTCCGGGCGTTGCGTTGTACCGGATTTCGGTGGAGTTGGCGAGTTCGGCCGATCCCGTACACGTGGCGCCCGATTCGTGTGGGGACGAAGCTGCTCGGCTGGGTTGTCCTGTACGTCTTGATCAGCCAGGTCGGCGTCGCCGTCATTCTCCGAGTGGCCTTCAGCCACGGCGGGGTTTCGACCTACACCTATGCCGATCTGCTCTTCCAGGTGCCGTACGGCATCCTCGGGGTGTCCTTGCTGACCGTGCTGATGCCGCAGATCGCCCACGCAGCCGCCGTCGGAGACCACGATGCTCTCGTTGCCGACATGGGCCGCGCGGCCCGCTATTCGATGGTCGCTCTCGTCCCTGCCGCCGTCGCGATGACCCTTCTCGGACCGATGCTGACCACGGTGATGTTCATCGGTCGTGTCGATGTCGAATCAGCCCGCCTCATCGGGATCGCGCTAGCACTGTCAGCGTTCGGTCTTCCGCCGTTCGCTCTGGTGATGCTGCAACTACGAGTCTTCTACGCAGGCAACGACATGCGCACCCCGGCACTTGTCAACCTGGCCATGGTGGCCACGAAGATCAGTGTGATCGCACTGAGCGTGACGGCCTTGCCCGATACAGCAATTGCGGTGGCGCTGCCAGTCGCGAGTTCCCTTTCCTACCTCGTCGGCGCCATCGGTGGCCACCTGATCCTCCGCCACCGATACGGCCTACTCGGATTTCACTCAGTGCTCGAGACCTTCGCGCGGGCATTGTGGGCGTCGATAGTTGCCGGTGTGGTCTGCATCCTTGCGGTCGGGGTCACGCACCACCTGCTCGACAACCCCCGCGCGGCCGCTGCGGCGACGCTGACGGCCGTATTCGTTCTCGGAGCACCGACATTCCTCGTTGCATCCCAGAAGATCGGCATCCCGGAAGTCCGCAATGCCAAGGCACTTCTCAGTCGGTGAGCTGGTGCGCCCGCCGGCGGTTGATCGTCGGCTCACGGAGACTGCGCCGCTAGCCGCCTGCCCCACGAGGACGAGGACCTCTTCAGGTTCACGATCTCGCTCTTGACAGTTCATGCACCTCGCGCGGTCCCCGGCACGTCGGCCGAAACCGCCGTGGGGGCCGGCCCTGCAAGATAGACTCGAATGCATGTTCGATTCCGGGGTGGAGCTGAGAGACGGCGGGCCGAAGGTGGCCGTCGCCGAACCCGCCCTGGACGCCGACTCCGCACTCCTGTCGGAGATTGCCGGCAGCTGCCGAACCGAGAACCGGGCCGCGGCACGGAAGGTACTGGCGGCCGGTCGCTTGTGGGATGCGTGGATCGAGCGCGACGCGGAGCTGATGTCGGGGAAGATCACCGACTGTGGCAACGCGGCGATCGCGGAACTGGCCGTCCGCCTTGGGTGTTCGAAGACGGTGGCCGAGTCGTATGCGTCGCTGGGGATGGATCTGCGACTACGACTCCCGTTGACCATGGCCGCGTTCGAGGCCGGAGATCTCGATCTTCCTCGGGCACGTGCGATCTCGCGGGAGACGACGGGGCTGACCGACTCGACGACGGCCGCGCTCGAGCCTCAGATTCTCTCCTCTGCCCGACACCTCTCGCCCGGCCCGCTGGCGAGGGAGATAGAACGACTGGTCGCCGCGTGCAGCCCCGAGGAGGCGGCCGAGCAGCGTGCGGACGCGCAGAAGTTCGAACGCCGGGTCGTCAAGCGCCGCGGCCGAGGATGCGCGACCGTCGAGGTGACCGTCTCACCGGAAGAGGGCGAGGCGTTCATGCAGTTGGTGGCCGAGTTCGCCGGGACCGTCTGCCGCCACGACCGGCGCGGCGCGCAGGAGCGACTGGTCGACTCCGTCCTGGCGCTCGTCCACGGCGAGCCGTATCTGGAGTGCACGTGCGGTCGCCCCGACTGCGCGGCCGCAGGAGTCGACGCGCTGCCTGGTCGCCGAGCACCGCTCACCCAGATCACGATCGATCTGCCGACGCTGCTCGGGTTGTTGTCCGAGCCCGCCTACCTGCACGGCCACGGCCTCGTCGACCCGGCGTTGGCTCGCGAGTTGGCGGCCACCGGCACCTGGCAGGCGATGCTCACCGAGGCCCTCGAACTCGCGGAGGAGCTCGGTCTCGTCGAGCACGAAGTCGAGGACCAGGACCAGGACGACCCACGTTCCGACCCCGCCGACGTCCGCGCGACGAACGCCGACACTGCCGGTACCGATGCGGTGGACACCGACACGGCCGAGACCAGAACAGCGGACACCGATGCGGCTGATTCCGACGCTTCAGTAGCCGGCGCTACGAACACCGACCCGCCGCCGTCACAACCGCCGCGATTCTGTGTCCGCTCGTTCCTGGCTCGCGGCGGTCGACGCAAGGCCGGACCCGTCCCCAGCGCCCCGGGCAGAGCAGCGCCGCGACCGCAGCACTCGCCACCAACCAGTGTCGGCACGCTGGCCGATGCGATCCTCGCTGCCGTGCAGGCGAATCCCGCCCTCGCGCAGGGTGTGTTCCGGGACGGCCACGGCGGGCTGCTCGTGCCACCCTCCGGCGCACTCACCTACCGTCCCGACGCCGCCACCGCTGCACTGGTGCGCGCTCGGGACCAGCACTGCCGCTTCCCCGGATGCAACCGGCCCGCCGCACAATGCCAGCTCGACCACATCGTCGAGTACCTCGTCCGGAACCCACTGTCCGGTGGATGGACCATCGTCTCGAACCTGCAGTGCCTGTGCGCTTTCCACCATCAACTGAAGACGCTGGGACTGTGGAAGGTCGTCACTGTCGGCGGCCCGCACCTGGGCGGCCACACCCTGATGTGGACCTCGACCCTCGGCGCGAACGCGGTCACTCTCCCGGGCGGATCAGCAGGTGCCGCCGATCTCAGCGCTCTACGCCCGAGAATCACCGGCCGACGCGGAACCTCCACAACGACCGTCCCGGAAACGGATCCGGACCCGCCGCCGTTCTAAAAGTCACGCGAGGTCCGGAAACCGCTCGATCACCCGCTCGCATTCATCGGTCCCGGCTTCGTGGTGACCGGTGATCAGGACGTCGAAGCGCATGCCCGCATCGCTCAGTACATGCACGATCCGGTCGGCGAGCAGATTGTGGTCGCCCTCGCCCCGCAGCCCCGGCCTCGGTCGCGTAGATCTGAACCTCGTTCTCGACGATGTCGCCGTCGTGGAACGGGGCCGGTGGGTCGGGCTCGACATCCCACATCGGACCGATGAGAACGTCCCTCGCACCGACCGGTTCGAGGCCGGTGGCGACGCACTCGACCAGGCACAGCATCGGGTGTCCGCAGAGCGCGGCGAGCCGCGCGTTGCGGGCGAAGATGTCCAGCAGCAGGTTCGCGTTCCATCCGTCGAGGTCGAGGAGGGTGTCGAAGCCGGCGATCGCGAGGACCGTACCGGTGCCGTCCGGATCACTTCCGTACGCGAACTGAGCGACGTCACCGAGAACATCGTTGAAGGCGCTCGGGTTTCGCCCGTAGTACGCCGGGAAGGACATCGCCGCCGCGAGCGCGTCGTGCATGTCGCCGACACTGGTCCACCCGCTCGCGTCGATTCGATGCACGAGGTAGCCCAGATCGGCGAGTCGGTCGCAGGCAGAGCCGAGGTCGAAACGAGTCGGATACCGGAACACGCAACCGTTCTGGAGTAGCGCCAGTCGAACCGCTGTCGCTGGCCGTTGAACCGGGTTCGGTCGGTCGGGTCGAACAGCGATTCGCGCACCATCACCGCAGATTACGGGGCCCGCACCGCCCAATCGGCGATACGGGCCCCGGCGCGTGGCTCAATTGCCCCGCTTGATCCACTCCTCGAGGTGCGGCGACTCGGTGCCCAACGTGGTGCCGTCACCGTGTCCGGTGTGCACCCGGGTCTCGGCGGGCAGCGCGAACAGCTTGTCGCGGATCGAGCCGATGATCGTCGGGAAGTCCGAGTACGACCGCCCGGTCGCGCCCGGGCCGCCGGAGAACAGGGTGTCGCCGGTGAACAGCTCCCCCACCTCCGGCAGGTACAGGCAGGTCGAGCCCGGCGAGTGACCGGGCGTGGCGATTGCCTGGATGTCGGTGCCCGCCACCGTGATCCGCTGCCCGTCCACGAGGGTGCCGTGCGCGACGCCGGGATGGGTCATCTCCCACAGCACGTCGTCGGCCGGGTTCAGCAGGATCGGCGCGTCGAGCCGCTCGGACAGTTCCGGGGCAACGGTGACGTGGTCGTTGTGCCCGTGGGTGCACACGATCGCCACGACCTTCCGCCCGCCGACGGCATCGATGATCGGCTGCGCCGTGTGGGCGGCGTCCACGACGACGACCTCGTCGTCGTCACCGATCAGCCAGATGTTGTTGTCGACGTCCCAGGTGCCGCCGTCGAGGGCGAAGGTTCCCGACGTGACGACCCGGTCGACCCGGAATGCGCCACTCACAGCACGACCACCGAACGCAGCACCTCGCCGCGGTGCATCGACTCGAACGCCTCCTCGACCTGGTCGAGCGCGATGCGCTCGGTGACGAACTTCTCCAGCGGCAGCCGACCCTGCTGGTACAGGTCGACGAGCATCGGGAAGTCACGCTCGGGCAGGCAGTCGCCGTACCAGGACGACTTGAGCGAGCCGCCGCGCGAGAAGAAGTCGACCAGCGGCATCTCCAGCGTCATGTCCGGGGTGGGGACGCCGACGAGCACGACGGTGCCGGCCAGGTCGCGGGCGTAGAACGCCTGCTTCCAGGTCTCCGGCCGGCCCACCGCGTCGACCACGACGTCGGTGCCGAAGCCGTCGGTCAGCTCCTGCACCGCCTCGACGACGTCGTCGACCTCGGTTGCGTTGATCGTGTGGGTGGCTCCCAACTCCACGGCCCACTCGAGCTTCTTGGGGTCGCGGTCGATCGCGATGATCGTGCCCGCACCGGCCAGGCGCGAGCCCATGATCGCGGCATCGCCGACGCCGCCGCAGCCGATCACGGCCACCGAGTCACCGCGACCGACATTGCCGGTGTTCATCGCGGCGCCCATGCCGGCCATGACGCCGCAACCGAGCAGCCCGACGACGGCCGGGTCCGCGGTCGGGTCCACCTTGGTGCACTGACCCGCGTGCACCAGCGTCTTGTCGGCGAACGCGCCGATGCCCAGCGCCGGGGTCAGCTCGGTGCCGTCCTCGAGGGTCATCTTCTGGCTCGCGTTGTGGGTGTCGAAGCAGTACTGCGGGCGACCCCGCTTGCAGGCGCGACACTGGCCACACACGGCCCGCCAGTTCAGTACGACGAAGTCGCCTACCTCGACGGATTCGACTCCCTCGCCGACACTTTCGACGATCCCCGCCGCCTCGTGGCCGAGCAGGAAGGGGTACTCGTCGTTGATGCCGCCGTCGCGGTAGGTCAGGTCGGTGTGGCAGACGCCGCACGAAGCGATCGCGACGACGACCTCGCCCGGCCCGGGGTCTGGAATCGTGATCGGGACGATCTCCACCGGAGCGCCCTTCGCGCGTGCGATCACTCCTCGAACCTGCTGCGGCATGGCCTGGTCTCCTCACTTGTCGGCGACGCGGGTGCACACATTGCGATACCCGCATGTCGACCGTAGCCCCACGACGACCGGCAGCGACCTGACCGAAAGAACGGCTGCACCTGGCCGAAGTGTCAGGAGGCCGGCCGGACTCCCGCCTCGGCGGCAACGGCGGCCGCCTCGCCGCGGGTGCCGACCTCGAGTTTGCGCAGCACGGCCGCCACGTGGAACTTCACGGTGCTCTCGCTGACCTGCAGCCGCTCGGCGATCGCCCGGTTGCGGCGGCCGGCGACGAGGTGCTCGAGCACCTCGACCTCCCGCGGACCGAGCACCGACAGGGTGTGCCTGCTCTCCCCCGCCTCGGGCGCATCGAGCGGCAGCACCGCGGACAGTCGCGATCCCCAGCCGCGAGTCGACTCCGACTCGTACGTCCCGCCGAGGGTTTCGACCCGAGGACGCAGCTGCCTACCGAGCTCGGCCAGGTCCACGGCGCCACGACCGTCGTCTCGTATGTCGATCAGGAGGTTCGCGCCGTCACAGTCCCAGGCGACCCGCACGCGGCTCAGGTCCGGCTGGACCGCCAGACCCAGCACCGCACCCCGCACCACGGCCCGGGCGGCGTGCGCGACCTCGCCCGGCAACCCGCGTCCGCCGACCGGGGGCTCCACGAGCTCGACGTCGACGCCGCCTGGCACCAGTCCGCGCAACTCCCCGCGCAGTCGGGCGAACGCCGTGGTGACGGCCTCCTCGGCCATCTCCCGATGCTGGTCGACGGCCGAGCGCAACCCGATCAGCGCGGAGGTCGAGGATTCCCGCGCGGTGGCGCGCGCCCGGGTGTCGTCGAGGTCCGGCGAACGCAGCGTCGCGAGAATCGTCTCGAGTGTCGCGGCGTGCGCCTGCGTCAGTTCCGCGACGGTGCGGGCGCGTTCCGCGGACGCGGCCCGCGACTCCGCGAGGTAGGCGGGGCTGGCGTGCCGCACCTGCAGCTGGATGCCGAGCGCGACGACGGAGAACAACGCCGCGAGAAGTCCGTCGTCGACGTCGGCCTTGCCGCGCGGGACGACGACGAGCAGGGTGTCGGTGCGGTCGAGAATGGCGTGCACCGAGTGTTCGCGCCCACCGAGGGCGACAGAGGTGCGGCGGATGATCGACGAATCCTGCTGCGCCGGACCGATATCCGCACGCACCCGGTCGAGCTCGGCGACCGTGACACGATCCACGATCCGGGCGTCGCCGGCGACCTTGCGCGGCCGGCCCGTGCACTCGCGGGTGAAGATCACCAGCGCACTGTGCGGCACCAGCGGCGCCACCAGGGCGGAGAAGCGCCGTCCGATGTCCGGCAACGGGCCGACGAGGACCCCGCGCAGCCCGTCGAGGAGGGCCTGCTCACTGCCGCGGGTCGTACTGCTCACGCTCTGCACCCTATCGGCAGCAGGCTCTCAGCCGGCCCGGTGCACCGACTGCGGGGTGAGGTACGCATTGAGCCCCTCGACCCCGAACTCCACCCCGAGCCCGGAGTCCCCACGGCCGCCGAACGGGGCGCTGTGGTTGGAGGCGAAGGAGTTGATGCCGATCGACCCGGAGTCGACTCGGCGCGCCACCGCGATCGCCGCCTCGGTGTCGCTCCCGAACACGATGCCGCCCAGCCCGAACTCCGTGTCGTTGGCGAGCGCCACCGCCTCGTCGACGGTGTCGTAACGCGTGACGGTGACGACGGGCCCGAAGATCTCCTCACGGGCCACCCGCATGTCCGGGGTCACGTCCGCGAGCACGGTCGGCTCGACGAACCAGCCACGTTCGGTGTCGGCCCTCGCGCCGCCCGTCGTGACCCGCGCGCCCTCCGCTCGCGCCGATTCGAGGAATCCGAGCACGATCTCGTGCTGCGCCGCCGTCGCGGACGGACCGAACACGGTGTCCTCGTCGAACGGGTCGCCCTGCTTCGCCGCCGCGACGGTGCGGGTGACCATCTCGACCACCTCGTCGTAGCGCTGCGCCGGAGCGAGGATGCGGGTGGCGATGTAGCAGGTCTGGCCGGTGTTGCGCAGGCACGAGCGGATCAGCACGTTCGACATCGCGTCGAGATCGGCGTCCGGGAGCACGATCGCCGAGGACTTCCCGCCGAGTTCGAGGGTGACCGCGCGCAGCAGCTCGCCGCAGGCGGCCGCGATCCGCCGGCCGACCGCGGTGGATCCGGTGAACGCCACCTTGCGCACCTTCGGGTGCCGCACCAGCAGGTCGCCGGTCCGGCCCGCGCCCGTGACGAGGTTGACCACTCCGGCCGGAATCCCGGCGGCCACCGCCGCGTCGACGACGAGGCGGATCGACAACGGCGTGGTCTGTGCCGGCTTGATCACGACCGTGCAGCCGGCGATCAGGGCCGGTGCCAGCTTCGCCACGACCAGGTTGATCGGGAAGTTCCACGGCGCGATCAGCGCGCACACCCCGATCGGATCGCGATGGACCTCGGTCTCGCCAGGCCGGTTCGGATACGGACGCACGTCCGGGGTCTCGAGGTACGAGGCCAGCGACGCGAAGTAGCGCAGGATGCTCGCCGCGTTGGCCGCCGCACCCCCGGTCTCGGCGATCGGGCTGCCGTTCTCGCGGGTGTTGGTCCAGGACAACGGTTCCGCCCGCTTGTCGATCTCGTCGGCGAGCCGCAGCAGGTACTCCGCCCGCACCGACGGCGCGAGATCCGACCAGCCGGCGCCGCGGAACGCCCGGTCCGCGGCGTCGACTGCACGGTCCACGTCGTCCGCCGAGGCGTCGGGCACCGACGCCCACACCTCCTCGGTCGCCGGGTCGACGACGTCGATGCGCTCGTCGCTGATCGCGCGCACCCACTCCCCGTCGACGAAGAGGTCGTCGACGTGGGTGTAGGGCAGGTTCACCGAGTCGCGGGACACCGCAGCTCCCGTCACCGCAGCTCCCGTCACCGCAGCACCTCCGTCTTGAGCAGGGCCCGCGAACGGGCCAGGTCGGCGGTCGCGATCGCGACGGCGGCCTCGGTGGCGAGCTCGGGGACGATCTCGCTCTCGAGTCGATCGCAGTAGAGGGCGGGGGTCAGCCCGAACCACGACGACGCCAGGGCGATTCCCGTGGAGCCGAACCGCCACAACCGGTCCGCGTCCCGCACCAGCGAGTCCTCGAGCGACTTGGCGTCGGGGCGGGTGTCGTGGCCGTCGACGATCGCGCAGACTCGGTCGACGAAGTCGGCGTCGTACCCGAGGGGCGGCAGCACCTCCCGGGCGATCAGGCAGCCCTGTCGCTCGTGTTCGAAGCGGATCGCGGCCTTGCGCCAGTCACCACTGAATCCTTCGGAGATGATGCGTGATTCGTCGACGCGGCCCCAGCCCGTGTCGTGCAGCAGGATCGACACCCGCACCAGCAGGGCGTCCGCTTCCGGATGGACGGCGCACAGCCGTTCGGCGTAAGCCAGCGAGATCGGCAGGTGAATGTCGTTGCCGCGCATTCGGGTCTCGGGTATCACCGACTTCCAGATCGGGTCCAGGTCGGTGCCCGCCGCCGCGGACAACTCGATCGGCGAGGTGTCGACGGGGCAGGTGGTGGTGATGAGCATGGTGTACCTCGGTTCTCGTGGCCGGTGGCCGGCTGGGCCAGAGGCGGTCAGGCCGCGGTCGTGACGGCCTTCAATGCGGTGGCGGAGTCGGCGGCAAGATCGGCGGGAATGTTCCCGCGTCTGGCGAGCGCGTTCTTGACCGCCATGAAGTCGAGCGGGTGGTTCACGCAGTCCGCGGCGATGATCTGCCCGGACCGGTAGTAGAGGACGGAGAATTTCCCCTTGGCGTCGTCCCGCCGGACCACCGTGTGGTCGTATCCGGTCGAGAGCCCGGCGATCTGCAGCTTCAGGTCGGCCTGGTTCGACCAGAACCACGGAACTCCTGCGTACTCCGACCTCCGCCCGGTGAGCGAGTAGGCCGCAACCTTGGCGTGCTCGATCGCGTTGTTGACGCTTTCGATGCGGATCCGGTCGCCCTCCGGTGCGCCGGGGACCGGATTCGGCATGTTGGCGCAGTCCCCGACCGCGACGGTGACGCCGTCGGAGGCCAGCGCGTACTCGTCGACCCGGATTCCGTTGTCGCACAGCAGACCGAGCGACTGCGCCAGTTCGACATTGGGAATCACGCCGATGCCCACGAGCACGATCTGCGCCGTGATCACCCGACCGTCGGTCATCCGGACCCCGGTGGCGGCGCCGTCGGCACCCTCGACGGCGGCGATCCGCGCGTCCAGCTCGATGTCGAGACCACGCCTGCGGTGCGCGTCGAGGAAGAACTCGGAGGTCTCCGGGCCGACGGCACGCCCCACCAGCCGCGGTCCGGCCTCGAGCACGGTGACCCGCTTGCCCATCTTCAGTGCGCTCGCGGCAGCTTCGAGTCCGATGAACCCGCCGCCGATCACGACGACGTCGGTCGCACTCGGCATCAGCTCCTTCAGTGCCAGCGCGTCGTCGGCGTTCCGGAGGTACACGACCCCCGACAGCTCGCTGCCGTCGAGGTCGAGATGCCGGGCGCGTGCACCGACCGTCAGGGCCAGTCGGTCGAACGGGAAGCGGGCCCCCGATTCGGCCGTGGCGACGCCCGAGCCGTCCGGCTCCCTGTCGATCGTCGTGATCCGCTCGCCCTTGACGAGGGCGATCCGGTGTTCCTCCCAGTACTCTGCGGTCCGGAAGATCAGCGACTCCGAATCCACCGTCCCCTGCAGGAAGTCCTTGGACAGCGCCGGTCGCTGGTAGGGGCGGTGGTTCTCCTCGCCGAGCAGGGTGATCGGCGGCTCGTAGCCGAGGGCCCGCAGCGAACCCGCCAACTGCACACCCGCCTGACTGGCACCGACGATCAGCAGTCCGGTGTTCGGAATCTCCGTGGTGGCATTCATTTCTACCCTTGCGATTCCGGGGTGCTCACGTGCAGATCCGAGTCCGCGGTGAGCTTGATCTGGCAGGACAGCCGGGAGCAGTCCTCCCGGTCGATCGCGGTGCCGTAGAGCATCTCGTCCTCCATCTCGTCCATTGCGGACAGCCCGGCGAAGTCGTCCTCGCGGACGAAGACGTGGCAGGTGGCACAGGACAACGAACCACCGCACTCGGCGAGGATTCCCGGAATCCCGTTCCTCATCGCGAGCTCCATCACGGAATCGCCGACGTTGCCGTCGACCACGCGGGTGTCGCCGCCGTGATCGGTGAAGGTGACCTTGGGCATTGGTGTCTCACTCCTAGATGAACTGGCGTCCGCCGTCGACGACGACGGTCTGCCCGGTGATGTACTTGCTGTCGGGACCGGCGAGAAACAGTGCGGCACCGACGATGTCGTCGGGCCGGCTCGCCCGCTTCAGCGCACCCCTGTCGACGCCGTAGTTCTCGGCACCCTCGATCAGGCCGTAGCTGGCCTCGGTGAGGGTGAAGCCGGGGGCGATCGCGTTGACCGTGATCGCCCGACGACCCAGCTCCTTGGCCATCACCCGCGTCAGCGCCACCACCCCGCCCTTCGAGGCGACGTAATGCATCCACTGCTCCGACCCGCTGAGGACGGTCGCCGACGAGACGTTGACGACGGCCCCGCCCTCACGCAGACAGGGACTGCACGCTCGCGCACACATCCACGGGCCCTTGAGGTTCACCGCCATCACCCGGTCCCATTCGGCCGGGTCGATCTGCTCGAACGGACTGCGGGTCACCGCGGCGTAGATGGCGGCATTGTTGACGAGCACGTCGATGGTGCCGCCGCCGAACTCGGCGACGGCGGCCGCCATCTCGTCGGTCGACTCGACCGAGGTGACGTCGACGGTCACCGCGAGGGCGCTCGCACCCTGGTCGGCGACCAGGGCCGCCGTCTCCTTCGCGCCGGCGCCGTCGATGTCGGCGGCCGCCACCCGGTATCCCCGCTCGGCGAAGCCCAGGGCGAATGCCCGGCCCAGACCGCCTGCGGCGCCGGTGATCAGCACGGTCCTCGCCTCGTCGGCCATCACGACTCCAGGATCGTGACGACGCCGGTACCACCGTCGACGCGCAGCAGCTGACCGGTCTTGATCTGTGTCGACGCCGAGCCGGTACCGGTGACGGCGGGCAGGCCGTACTCGCGGCACACGATCGCGGCGTGGCTCATCATGCCGCCGATGTCGGTGACCGTCGCCTTGATCTTGCCGAAGATCGGGCCCCAGGACGGGGCGGTGATCGGCGCGACGAGGATCTCACCCTCCTGAACGTCGGACAGCTCGTCCGCGCTGGTCACCACGCGGGCAACACCTTCGACGACTCCGGGCGAGGCGGCCATGCCCCGCAACCCGTCCGAGGCGTCCTCGTCGTCGGCGAGCCACTGCTGCACCTGCTCGGTGGTGATGCCGTACAGCATGCTGGTGAACGGCTCGGTGATGAACTCCGGCGGCGTGTTCAGCGCCGGCTCGGGTCGCCGCGACCTCAGCGCGTCGACGATCCCGCGGCGACGCTCGATCTCCTTGGGCCAGTAGCTCGGACCGATCGGGGCCGCGCCCACGCCCCAGCCGGTGGCCAGGTCGAACAGCGCCTCGCGGACCTCGCCGCGGCTCAGGTACAGCAGGTCGTCGGGCTGCTCCCAGAAGCCCTCCTCGTGCATCATCCGCGACAGCTCGCGGACCTTGCGCCAGAACACCCCCATCGTCCAGTGCTCGATGTAGAAGTTGTGGTTCTCCACGTACGGGTATGCGGTGCGCGCCAGTCCGAGCTTTGCGTCGAACGTGTCCCGGGCCTCGTCACTGAGCAGGTCGCGGTACTCGGTGGCGATGCGGACCCGCTCCGCGGCGAGCTCCGCGACCGGCCGCATGATGTCCTGCCCGGCCAGCAGCCGGCGAATGTAGTCGGCGATGTAGGCGAGCGGGATGTCCTGGTGCTCGATCCAGTACTTGTCGTGACCGTAGAAGCCGTTGCCGACCGTGAAGTTGAACCACGGGTCCTGGGCCGCCCGGTAGGTGGCGAGCCACTTCTCGCCGTGCTCGGCCGCCCCGACCTTTCCGAGGGTGCCGTCGACGTCGTTCGGTTGGTCGAACAGGCCGTCCAGGCCCAGCTCGACGGCCATGGTCGCCAGCTTCTTCAGCTCGTCGTCGGGGCGGAACAGTTCCATGTCCACGCCCTGCACCATCGTCGCGATCGCCTGGTCCGGGATGTTCGGGAACACCTCCTTGCAGAACCCGAAGAAGTCGAGGTAGGCGATGTAGCCGAGGTTGAGGAACTCGAAGTGGTACTGCCAGTTCTGGTAGCACAGCTGGATCAGCCGGTCGAAGTTCTCCAGCAGCACCTCACTGCCGTCCTTCGCCTTGCCGGACGTGATGTCCGCCATCGGCACCATGTCGGGCAGCTTCGCGAACTCGAGCGCCGCCATCTCGTCGATGGTGGTCCGCACCTTCTTGTGCCACTCCTCGAGCAGGCGCTCCCAGTTCTGGTAGTAGTACGCCGCCCGCTCCTCGAAGTGCGGTACCCGAGAATCGAATTCCTCCTCGGGGGCCGGGATCGGCGACATGTACAGGTACCCCAGATGGATGCGGAACTCGATGCCGTTCGAGTTGGGGATGAGCAGGTGCCGAGTGTTGTACTGGCCCAGGCACTTGACGGCGAACTCGCCGCCGATGGTCTCGAACGGCTTGAACACCGTCGGCCAGTGCTGGCTGTCGCAGAACCAGAACTTCTTGTCCTCGGCCTCCTTCAGGCTGTCCTGGAAGACCATGTTGTACGGGTACAGCTCCTGCCACCCCTGCGCGCCGTCCGGCGTCTCGAGGTCGAAGGGACTGGGGAAGGACTTCATCGACATGGGATGTTCCTCGGGTTCAGTGGATTCGGTGAGGGTCAGCGGTTGGTGTGGGGGCGGGTCATGGACCTGGTGATGCCGGCCATGGTGAAACCGGTACGCGACTTCGCGGGAGCGTCCGTGGGCGCGGTCGTCGACCCGGCGGGCTTCGACGACCAGACCGTCTCCGGACGGGACTGCAGCAGCAGCAGGTTCTCGCCGTCGGGCAGGTCCGCGTCGAGGGCCCATTCGATGTCCTGCGGGCACCCGTAGTGCTTCTCAGCCCGCTTGGCGATCGTGGCCACCGCCCGCAGGTCGTCGTCGGACAGGCACCGGCAGGCACGGCGATCCGGCGCCACCTCGCGCTCGACCAGGCTGCGGGACTCGGCATCCGGAATCAGCTCGGCGTGTTTGGCGCCGACCGTCTCGGCCACCACGGTCAGCATCACCTTGTCCAGGACGACGTTGTCCGGGGTGACCAGGCCGGAGACCACCATCTCCCCCACACCGTAGGAGGCGTCGACGGCAATCTTCGATCGATCACCGCTGGTGGGGTCGAGGGTCATCGCCACGCCGGCGACCTTGGCGTTGACCATCTTCTGCACGGCCACCGCCATCGACAGGCCCTCGTCGGGGATGTTGTTCTTCAGGCGGTACGTGATGGCCCGGCTCGTGTACAGCGACGCCCAGCACCGGCGGATGTGCTCGGTGACCGACTCGAGGTCCGTCAGCCACAGGTAGGTGTCCTGCTGGCCGGCGAAGCTCGCGTCCGGCAGGTCCTCGGCGGTCGCGGACGAGCGAACCGCAACCGGAACCGGCTCGTCGAAACGCGCCTGCAGGTGCTCGTAGGCCTCGATCGTCAACCGCCGCAGTCGATCCGGGACCGGCTGCGAGGTTATGGCGTCGCGGATCCTGGCCGAGACGGCGTCCACCTGCGCGACGTCGTCCGGGTCGAGGTCCGAGAGCAGTCGCGCGATCCCGTCGGCGACACCGGACTCGGCGACGAAATCGTCGTAGAGCGCGGTGGTGACCGCGAACCCGGGCGGGACCGGCATGCCGGCCTGGGTCATCGACACCAGCGAGGCGCACTTGCCGCCGAGCAACTCGTGCCGCGGCGCGGTGTCGTCGTCGAAGAACTGGATGTACGGGCGCTCCTCCGGCCCACCCCACTGGACGGGCACCGCGGTCGGCACCCGGAACGACAGGTTGTCGCCGAAGGTGATCGCCTCGGGGTCCGCCAGCTCGAGGTCGGGGGCCAGCGCCAGCACCTGCTCCACCGCAATCCGGGCCTGCAGCTTGGCGAGCATGTTGCCCAGGCAGTAGTGGATGCCGAAGCCGAAAGCCAGGTGCTCACGGGCATTGGCGCGGGAGATGTCGAAGACCTCGGGGTCCTCGAACCGGGCGTCGTCGCGGTTCGCCGAACCCATCAGAAGCAGCAGGTTGGCGCCCGCGGGAATCGGAGCTCCTCCGACCGCTGTGTCCCGCAGCGCCTTCCGGCGCCATCCGACGATGGAGGGGCTGAACCGGAGCACCTCGTCGATGGCGGCGGGGATCCGCTTCGGCTCCGCCGCGAGCGCCTCCCACTGATCGCGGTGCGCGAGAAGCAGGCGCAGCGTGTTGGAGATCAGCGTCGTGGTGGTCTCGTGGCCGGCGAACAGCAGGCTGTAGCAGACCGACGCGATCTCGTGGTCACTGATCGGGTCGCCGTCCTGCTGGGCTCGCACCAGGTCCGCCACCAGGCTGTCGCCGCCGTGCGCGTGTGCCTCGGCAACCAGCCGCAGGCACTCCTGCCAGTACTCGACGAGATTGTGCGCGTGCGGGATCTGCTCCTCGTCGGACAGGTCGCCCCAGGTCATCGCGGCGCGGGAGTCGGACCAGCGCTTGAAGGTGTCCACCTTGCTCGTGTCCGCGCCGATCAGCGTCAGGATCGTCACGGTCGGCACCTCGTACGCGAGGTCGCGCAGCAGGTCGCCGCGTCGCTCCGGGCGCGCGAGCATCGTTCGCATCTGAGTGTCGACGTTGTCGCGGATGAACGGTTCGAGGGCCTTGTACCGGCGCGGGGTGAAGGCCTTCGACACCACCTTGCGGATCCTGGTGTGCTCCGGCGGAATCCGCGCGGACAGACCGGAGTAGGCGGTGAATCCGCCGTCCTCCATGATCTTTCGCGCCTGCGGACCGCGCTCTCGGACCGGCGCCTGGGCGTTCTCACTGCTGAAGGTCTCCCAGTCGTCGAAGACCGCCTTGACGTCCTCGTACCGGGTGACGATCCAGCAGTCGATCCGCTCGTCGAACATGACCGGTTCGTCCGCACGAAGCCTGCTGTATGCGGGGAACGGGTCGGTCATCGCGAACGGCTCGTAGCCGTGGTGGGCGACGGGGCAACCGACAGCGGGTTCGTGATCGGTCGGGGCAGACATGGGAACTCCTGGAATCGGATCGGATGGGACACGGATGGTGTCCGGGACGAGAGTCATTGCGCAACCTGCACTTCGAGTGCGCGGCGCTGCGGGGAGAGGTCGATCGAGGCGATCGCGGCGAGGGCTCGGGCCATGGCGCGAGCGGGCTCGGTGTGGAGGTGCTCGTGGGTCCGGGCACCGACCAGGCGTAGGGCCTGGTCGGGTCCCAGACCGAACCAGCGCTGCACCGTCGCCAGCCCGTGCGGGGTGAGCCGCCACAGCTTGTCGGCATCCTTGACGACGGCATCGCTGGGGCTGATCGCCTCGATGCGGCTGTCGTGTCCGTCGACGATGTCGACGACCTCGTCGACGACAGCCGGGTCGCGCCCGAGATCCTCGAGCACGGCACGTGCGATCCTGGCGCCCTCGATCTCGTGTACGCGAATCAGTTCCGGGTGCCGAGGCTGGGGCGCGATCGCTTCGAGCACCTGGTCCTCGGGCACTCGGGACCAGCCCGTGTCGTGCAGCAGTATCGCGGGGAGCACGACCTCGGCGCGCGCGCCGTCCACGAGCCCGACGAGCGCCGCGGCGATGCCGAACGAGTAGACGGTGTGGACGTCGTTGTCGCGCACGTGCAGGTGCGCCGCCGCACGGTCCCAGACGGCCTGCTCGGCCGGCGCCATCGCGATCAGGCCTGGCACCTGTGCGGGTACGAATTCCGACACATCACGGTCGAGCAATCCGAACCCGGGGCCCCGCCCCGCCGTTGTGGTGGTGATCTCCATGCACGCCTCCTTGTGATGGTCACCACTGTTGCGTGAGGAGGGGCGCTCACAAAGCTATTGCTTCCGTTCAACGGAAGGGCCGAGCCAAAAACTGCGAATGGCCTGTTCAACGGGCTGCGGGAGGCCGCGGAAGAGCTTCTCGATACGGGTCACCGTGCCACGCATCGACGGAAGGAATCGTGAGGTCTCGGCGAACCGTGCGCTCGGCAAGACGAGTCCCAGTGCCGCGACGACGTCACCCTGAGGGGCATGGACCGGCACCGCAACCGAACACAGACCCAGCGCGATCTCCTCCTGAGTCCGGGCACAGCCGAGCTCGCGTACGGACTCGAGTTCGCGCGCGAGCCTGCGCGCATCGGTGATCGTGTGTCGCGACCGCCGCTCGAGCGCTTGGGAAAGGTAGGCCTGCTGGAACCATTCGTCCTCATACGCGAGCAGGACCTTGCCGACGGCGGTGGGGTGCAGCGGCAGCCGACCGCCGACCCGCGCGATCCGCGGCACCCGACGACTGCCGTAGATCCGGTCGACGAAGATGACCTCGGTGCCACGCCGGACCGCGAAGTGGACGGTCTCGTGCGTCAGGTCGAACAGGTCCTGGAGCGGCGGGTGGACGATGTCGCGTAGCCGATGACCGGCGTTCTGGCCGATCTCCCACAGGCGGATGCCCACCTGGTAGCGCCCGTCCGGTCCCCGTTGCAACGCGCCCCACTGCTCGAGCTCGGCGACGAGACGATGCACCGTGCTCAGCGGCAGGCCTGCGGCGGTGGCGATGTCGGTCAGGTGCAGCGGCTCGGGGGCGGACTCGAAGGTCTCGAGAATCGCGAGGACGCGGGACGTCGTGGTCCGCCCTGGCTCCCGGGGTTGTCCGGCCATCGGCACCCTCTCTCCTGTCGGCGGATCTCCATCGTCACTCGAGGTCCGCCGCGCCGGTAACCCTCGCCGGCCGCGCTCGACGGATCAGGCCGCGGGGACCTCGACGCGCACGGGAGCAGCCGTCTTCGCCAGCACCTCGTCCGCCGTGACGCCGGGTGCCGTCTCGACCAGTCGCAGACCGTCGTCGGTCACGTCCAGTACGGCGAGGTCGGTGATGATGCGCTGCACGCAT
The DNA here is from genome assembly GCF_042754225.1 of Rhodococcus sp. NPDC059234. Classification (NCBI taxonomy): domain Bacteria; kingdom Bacillati; phylum Actinomycetota; class Actinomycetes; order Mycobacteriales; family Nocardiaceae; genus Rhodococcus; species Rhodococcus sp. NPDC059234. The sequence goes on along the minus strand of NZ_JBHZAH010000032.1, from coordinate 9,514 downwards.
CGCTCACCGGTGAGCGGCAGCGAGCACTCGGCGACGATCTTCGGTTCGCCCGCCTTGTTGCAGTGGTCGGTGAGCACGATAACCCGCTTGGCACCGTGCACCAGGTCCATCGCGCCGCCCATGCCCTTGACCATCGCACCGGGGATCATCCAGTTCGCGAGGTCGCCCGCCTGACTGACCTGCATGGCACCGAGCACCGCGACGTCGACCTGTCCGCCGCGGATCATTCCGAAGGACTGCGCCGAGTCGAAGAAGGACCCGCCCGGCAGGACGGTGATCGTCTCCTTGCCTGCGTTGATCAGGTCAGCGTCGACCTCGTCCTCGGTCGGGTACGGCCCGACCCCGAGCACGCCGTTCTCCGAGTGCAGAACGACGGTGACGCCGTCGGCGATGAAGTTCGGGATCAGCGTCGGCATGCCGATGCCGAGGTTGACGTACTGGCCGTCCTCGAGTTCCTGCGCGGCGCGGGCCGCCATCTCGTCGCGGGTCCAGCTCATGAGCGCACCGTCCTCTTCTCGATCTGCTTGTCCCCCACCACGGGAACGTGCACCACGCGCTGGACGTGGATGCCGGGGGTGTGCACCTCGTCCGGATCGATCTCGCCCGGCTCGACGAGGTGCTCGACCTCGGCGATGGTGATCCGGCCCGCGGTGGCCGCGGGAGGGTTGAAATTGCGCCCGCTCTTGCGGAACACGAGATTGCCGTGCCGGTCACCCTTCCACGCGTGCACGAGCGCGTAGTCGGTCACGATGGCGCGTTCCATCACGTAGGTGACGCCGTCGAACTCGCGGGTCTCCTTGGGCGGACTGGCGATTGCGACACCGCCACTTCCGTCGTACTTGCGCGGCAGGCCCCCGGTGGCGACCTGGGTGCCGACGCCCGCCGGGGTGAAGAAGGCGGGGATGCCCGCGCCGCCGGCCCGCATCCGCTCGGCCAGCGATCCCTGCGGCGTCAGTTCCACCTCGAGCTCACCGGCCAGGTACTGCCGGGCGAATTCCTTGTTCTGCCCCACGTAGGAGCTGACGGTGCGCCGGATGCGGTGTTCGGCGAGCAGGATGCCGAGGCCGAAGCCGTCGGTGCCGAGGTTGTTGGTGACGGTCTCTAGGTCCGTCGCGCCCTGCTCGAGCAGGGCGGCGATGAGCGCCTCGGGCACCCCGACGAGCCCGAACCCGCCGACCGCGAGGGAGGCACCGTTCGGAATGTCGGCGACCGCTTGGGCTGCTGTGGCAATGACTTTGTCCATCACGGTCACCACGATAGCGCGGAGCGTACGTAATGTGAACATCCATCCGTATAGCGAACATTTTCGGCCCCGGCCATTGCCCGCGACGCCGAGCGGTCCTATGCTTGTTCGCATAGCGACTTCATGTCCACATCACGAACACCCGTGACGTGTGAGTTCACGCCGAGAACAGAAGGTCCGAGCATGCTGCACCTGCCACCGCGGTATCGCGGGATCGAGAACGGCGAGGAAGCCCCACTCGATTTCGCCGACTACCGGACAACGTCCCTGCGCCACCCCAAGCAGCCACTGACGCTGCTCCCCCAGCGCCTGACCGAACTCACCGGGCCGGTCCTCGGCGAGGAACGGGTGACCGCGGCGGACGCCGACCTGACCCTCGCGAACGGCGGTGAGGCGGGCGGCCAGCGCATCGTCGTGCACGGCCAGGTCCTCGACAGCGACCGCAGGCCTGTGCCGAACACCCTCGTCGAGGTCTGGCAGGCCAACGCCGCCGGACGGTACCGGCACCAGGGCGACCAGTGGCCGGCCCCGCTGGACCCGTTCTTCAACGGCGTCGGCCGCGTCATGACCGACCGGCTCGGTCACTACTCGTTCACCACGGTCAAGCCGGGCGCGTACCCGTGGGGCAACCACCACAACGCGTGGCGCCCCGCGCACATTCACTTCTCGCTGTTCGGCCAGGCGTTCACCCAGCGACTGGTCACCCAGATGTACTTCCCGGACGACCCGATGTTCTTCCAGGACCCGATCTACAACTCGGTGCCCGACGGCGCGCGCCAGCGGATGGTGAGCGTGTTCGACTACGAGGCCACCACCGACAACTGGGCACTCGGCTTCCGGTTCGACATCGTTCTTCGCGGCAGCGAGGCCACCCCGTTCGAGGAGGACGACCACGATGACTGAGCTCGCACCGCGCTACCCGGTGGTCCCGGGCGACTTCACCACCGTGAAGTTCGGGCCGACCCCGTCCCAGACCGTCGGGCCCTACCTGCACATCGGCCTGCCCTGGCCGGACGGCGCCGACGTCGTGCCCGCAGGCACCGAGGGCGCCATCGTGGTGTCCTTCACCGTCTACGACGGCAACCGCGAGCCGATCGCCGACGCCCTGGTCGAGACCTGGCAGGCCGACGCGGAGGGCCGCTTCGACCACCCCGCCGATCCGCGCGGGACGCAGGGCTGCACCTTCCGCGGGTTCGGCAGGGCGCCTGCGGACGACACCGGCACCGCGCGCGTCACCACCGTCAAGCCGGGCGCCCTGCCCGCCGAGGACGGCCTCACCGAGGCGCCACACCTGAACGTCTCGGTGTTCGCGCGCGGCATGCTCAATCGCGCCGTGACCAGGCTGTACTTCCCCGACGAGGACGCCGCGAACGCCGCCGACCCGGTACTGTCGTCCCTACCGGAAGCCCAGCGCGCCAAGCTCGTTGCGGCCGCGACCGCCGACGGCTACCACCTCGACATCGTGGTGCAGGACGCCGATCCGAATGGCGCCGAGACGCCGTTCTTCTACCTCTAGGAGGGGCTCGTGGCCCGCGGTGAGCTCTTCGATCCGGTGTTCGGCGGTCATGCGCTCGGGGCCGAACTGTCCGACCGGGCCTGGATCTCGGCGATGCTCGAGGTCGAGGCGGGCCTGGCCCGCGCGGTCGCGGCCACGGGACGGATCTCCGGCGCGGACGCCGCGGAGATCACCGCGGCCGCGGGCCGGCTCGCCGAGCGTCTCGATCCGGCCGTGCTCGGGGCCGAGGGGGTCGGCGGGGGCAATCCGGTCATCCCTCTGGTTGCCCGTCTGCGCGCCGAGTGCTCCGGTGCCGGGGTGCCCGCGGCCGCGGTGCACACCGGTGCGACCAGCCAGGACGTGATCGACACCGCGTTGATGCTGCTGGCCCGGCGGTCCGGTGCACTGGTGGTCGGCGATCTCGCCGCCGCCGCGGATGCAGCGGCGGCGCTGGCCGCGGCGCACCGTGACACCCCGATGGCCGCACGCACTCTCGGGCAGCAGGCGCTGCCCACCACCTTCGGTGCGCTCGCCGCCGGGTGGTGCGCCGGGCTCGACCGCGCCGCGCAGACGCTGGCGGCGGTGCTCGGGTCACTGCCGGTCCAGTTCGGCGGGGCCGCGGGCACACTCGCCGCGCTGCACCCGAACGGATTCGACGTCGCCGACGCGCTCGCAGCCGAGCTGGGCCTGGCCCGGCAGGGCGTGCCGTGGCACACCGACCGGGTCCGGATCGGCGAGCTGGCGTCCGCGCTCGGCGTCGCGGCGGGCGCGGTCGCCAAGCCCGCCACCGACGTGGTGTCGATGGCCGCGACCGAACTCGGCGAGGTCGCCGAGGACGCACCCGGAGGGTCGTCGGCGATGCCGCACAAGCGAAATCCCGTCGCGGCCGTGACGGCCCGCGCCGCCGCGTGTCGGGTACCCGGACTGGTCGCGACCGTCCTGGGCAACATGGACCACGAGTTCGCACGGGCCGCGGGCGCCTGGCACGCCGAATGGGAGACGGTCACCGATCTGCTCCGGCTAACCGGCGGCGCGGCGCATCGGCTCGCGGACTGCCTTGATGGGCTGCACGTCGACGCCGCTGCGATGCGCCGCAACCTCGACGCCACCGGGGGGATGCTCCTCGCCGAGCGGGTCACCGGGGCGCTGGCCGGGTACACCGACTCTGCCCGCGCATTCGTCACCGCCGCGTGCGCTGCGGGTAGGCCGCTCGACGCCGATCCGGAGGTCACGCAATACCTCGATCCGGCCACGGTACGCGAACTTCTCGACCCCGCAGGCTATCTCGGCCACGCCGGCGACCTCGTGGACCGCGTGCTGGCCGGACGCGACACTCGTTCGATCAAGGAGAACACCCCGTGACTGTCGCCCTCGCTCACTCCGTCACCGGCCCCGGGCCGGGTGCGCCGACGATCGCGCTGCTCGGTTCGCTCGGTTCCGACCGCTCGATGTGGGGCCCGCAGTTGCGCGCCCTCTCGGCCGACTTCAACGTCCTCGCTGTCGATCTGCGCGGGCACGGCGAGTCCCCCGTTCCGGCAGGTCCGTACACGATCAGCGACCTGGGCGGCGACGTGTTGGCGCTACTGGACACGATGCAACTGCCGGCCGTGCACCTCGTCGGGCTCTCCCTCGGCGGCGCAGTGGCCCAGTGGATCGCCGCGCATGCGCCGACCCGCGTGCACACACTGACCCTGTTGTGCACCTCCGCCAAGTTCGGCGAACCACAGGGCTGGCTCGACCGCGCCGCCGCGGTCCGCTCGGCGGGCACCGGGTCGATCGCCGACGCCGTCGTCGGGCGCTGGTACACAAGCGAACTCGCCGACCGGGACCCCGACCTGATCATGGGATCGCTGGCGATGGTCGACGCGACCGCCGACGAGGGATACGCGGCCTGCTGCGAGGCACTGTCGGGTTGGGACGGCCGCGCAGACCTCGCGCGCATCGCCGCGCCGACCCTGGTGATCGCGGGCGAACAGGACCCGTCGACCACTCCCGCGGACCTCGGATACATCGCCGAGGGCATCGCCAATTCGACTCTGTACGTGCTCGATCCGGCCGCCCACCTCGCCAGTGTCGAGCAGGCGGGCCGGGTCACCTCGCTGATCGCCGCGCACGCGGCCGGTCCCGCGCAGCGCACCGAGAGCTACCAGGCGGGCATGCGAGTGCGCCGCAGCGTGCTCGGCGACGCCCATGTCGACCGCGCCATCGCGGGCACAACCGAGTTCACCGAGCCCTTCCAGGACTTCATCACCCGCACCGCGTGGGGTGACATCTGGAGCAGGCCCGGCCTGGACCACCACACCCGCAGGTTGTTGACCCTCGCGATCCTCACCGCGGTCGGAAACGAGGACGAGCTCGACATGCACATCCGCGCTGCCCTGCGGGACGGCATGGTCCCGGCGGAACTGGTCGAGGTCTTCCTGCACACCGCCGTCTATGCGGGCGTGCCGAACAGCAACCGCGCCTTCGCGCTGGGCAAGAATGCACTCGCGGAAGGTGTCGGATCGACCGGCACCGTCGGCGGCGACGCCGCCTCCGCGGACACCGAGGAGCAATCCGGCCCATGACCGAACCGTCACCCGACTACGTGCAGTCCCTGGCCAGGGGGCTGTCCGTCATCCGTGCGTTCGACGCCGAACGTCCTCGACAGACGCTGAGCGAGGTCGCCAAGTCCACGGACCTGACCCGGGCCACCGCCCGGCGGTTCCTGCTGACCCTGGTCGAGCTCGGCTACGTGCGCACCGACGGGTCGGTCTTCTGGCTGACCCCCCGGGTGCTCGAACTCGGCTACAGCTACCTCTCTGCACTGACCCTGCCGGAAGTGGCCGGCCCGCACCTGGAGTCACTCGCCAAGCGCGTGCACGAGTCGGCCTCGGTGTCGATCCTCGACGCCGGGGACGTCGTCTACGTGGCACGCGTCCCGGTCAGCCGGATCATGACCGTCGCGATCACCATCGGCACCAGGTTCCCTGCCTTCGCCACCTCGATGGGCCGCGTTCTGCTGGCCGGGCTGCCCGAGCCGGAGTTCGAGGAGTACCTCTCGCACGTTAGCCTCACCCCGCTGACCGGCCGAACCATCTCGACGCCCGACGCGCTGCGCCAGGAGATCGAGCGGGTGCGCGTCGACGGGTTCTGCATCGTCGACCAGGAACTCGAGGAGGGACTGCGCTCGCTCGCCGCCCCCATTCGCGACCACACCGGCGCGGTCGTCGCCGCCGCCAACATCTCCACCCAGGCCGCCCGCTACTCCGCGGCGGCCGTCCGCAAGGAACTGCTGCCCGAGCTCCTGAGCACCGTCGAGACCATCGGCCTCGACCTCGTGCGCATGCAGTCGCAACCGTAGAAACCCGAGGAATCAACCATGCTCGACGCCGTCATCTGTGAACCCCTGCGCACCCCCGTCGGCCGATTCGGCGGGGTGTTCGCCGGCATCGCGCCCGAATCCCTTGCCGCGACGGTGATCACCGAACTCGTCACCCGCACCGGGATCGACGGCGGGCAGATCGACGACGTCATCCTCGGTCAGGCCTCCCCCGGCGGCGACGCACCGGCGATCGGTCGCGTCGCAGCCCTCGATGCCGGGCTCGGCGTCGACGTCCCGGGTCTGCAGGTCGACCGGCGATGCGGGTCGGGCCTGCAGGCGATCATCCAGGCGTGCATGCAGGTCTCCACCGGCGGCAGCGAGCTGATCCTGGCCGGTGGTGTGGAATCGATGAGCCAGGCGGAGTTCTACGCGACCGGGATGCGCTGGGGCGTCACAGGCGAGGGCGTCGCCCTGATGGACCGCCTCGCTCGTGCCCGAGTCACCGCCGGTGGCAAGAACTTTCCCGTTCCCGGCGGGATGATCGAGACCGCGGAGAACCTGCGGGCCGAGTTCTCGATCAGCCGGGCGGACCAGGACGCGCTCGCCGTGCAGTCGCACCAGCGCGCCGTCGCGGCGCAGACCTCCGGCCGGTTTGCCGAGGAGATCGTGGGGGTCGCTGTCCCGCAGCGTAGGTCGGACCCGGTCGTGGTGACCACGGATGAGCACCCGCGGCCCGACGCCAGCCTGGAGTCGCTGGCGAAGCTGCGGCCGATCCGGTCCGCCGTCGACGCCGAGTCCACCGTCACCGCCGGGAATGCGAGTGGCCAGAACGACGGCGCGGCGATCTGCATCGTCACCACCGCGGCCAAGGCGCGCGAGCTCGGTCTGCGACCGATGGCCCGGATGGCGAGCTGGGCGGTCGCGGGCGTTGCGCCGCGGACGATGGGAATCGGACCGGTCCCCGCGACCGAGAAGGCCCTGGGCCGAGCGGGACTCACGCTCGCCGACATGGGCGTGATCGAGCTGAACGAGGCCTTTGCCGCACAGGCACTGGCCGTGCTGCGGAGCTGGGGTCTCGAGGCCGACGACCCACGGGTGAACCCGAACGGCTCCGGCATCTCGCTCGGGCACCCGGTCGGCGCAACCGGTGCGCGCATCCTGGCGACCCTGCTGCGCGAGATGGATCGCCGCGAGTCGCGCTTCGGCCTCGAGACCATGTGCATCGGCGGCGGCCAGGGCCTGGCCGCCGTCTTCGAGCGACTGGGCTGAGACCCGCGGATTAGAGTTGCGCCATGCCGCCCAAGCGCCGACGCAACAGCGACCTCACCCGGGAGAACATCCTCGAGGTCGCGACGACGGAGTTCGCCGACAAGGGCTACGCGGGCGCGCGCGTGGACCTGATCGCCGAGCGCACCGACACCACCAAACGGATGATCTACTACTACTTCAACGACAAGGAGGGGCTGTACCAGGCGGTCCTCGAGCGTTCCTACGGGGAGATCCGCGAGCAGGAGAGCCGGCTGAACCTCGAAGGCCTCGACCCGGTCGCCGCCGTCCGAGCGCTTGCCGAACTGACCTTCGACCACCACGAGAAGCATCCGGACTTCATCCGCCTGGTCGCGAACGAGAACATGCTCCGCGGTGAGCACGTACGCAGGTCCGAGTCACTCGACGGCCTCGGCGAACCCGCCGCCGACCTGGTCTCGCGGATCCTCGCCGACGGCCAGCGGCAGGGACTGTTCCGCACCGACGTAGACGCCCTCGACATCCACATGATCCTGAGCAGTTACGCCGGTTTCCGGGTCTCGCACCGGTTCACCTGGGATGCCCTGTTCGGGCAGGATCTGGTCGCGCCCGAGTTGCGGGACCATCAGCGAAAGATGCTGGGTGACATGGTCATTGCCTTCCTGCGAGACAAGGACTGACCTTCCCGGCGAACGAGGAAGGCCCCCACTCGGTCGAGTGGGGGCCTTCCTTTTTGTCCGTCTACGCCGACTTGTCGCGACGCTCGCGTTCCGGCTTGCGCGGGACGATGGTCGGCAGCACGTTGTCGTTGACCGTCTCCGCCGTGACCACGACCTTGGCGACGTCGTCGCGGCTCGGGATGTCGTACATCACCGGCAGCAGGACCTCTTCCATGATCGCGCGCAGACCGCGGGCGCCGGTGCCACGCAGGATCGCCTGGTCCGCGACCGCCTCGAGCGCGTCGGCGGTGAACTCGAGTTCCACACCGTCCATGTCGAACAGGCGGGTGTACTGCTTGACCAGTGCGTTCTTCGGCTCGGACAGGATCTGGACCAGCGATTCCTTGTCCAGGTTGGTCACCGACGCGACGACGGGCAGGCGGCCGATGAACTCGGGGATCAGGCCGAACTTGATCAGGTCCTCGGGCATCACCTCGGCGAAGCGATCCTGCGCATCGATCTCCGCCTTGGAGCGCACCTCGGCACCGAAGCCGATACCCCGCTTGCCGACGCGGTCCGAGACGATCTTCTCGAGCCCGGCGAATGCGCCCGCCACGATGAAGAGCACGTTCGTCGTGTCGATCTGGATGAACTCCTGGTGCGGGTGCTTGCGACCACCCTGCGGCGGCACACTCGCCTGGGTGCCCTCGAGGATCTTCAGCAGCGCCTGCTGGACGCCCTCGCCGGACACGTCGCGGGTGATGGACGGGTTCTCGGACTTGCGGGCGATCTTGTCGACCTCGTCGATGTAGATGATGCCCGTCTCGGCGCGCTTGACGTCGTAGTCGGCGGCCTGGATCAACTTGAGCAGGATGTTCTCGACGTCCTCGCCGACGTAGCCGGCCTCGGTCAGCGCGGTGGCGTCGGCGATCGCGAACGGCACGTTGAGCATCTTCGCCAGCGTCTGCGCCAGGTAGGTCTTGCCACACCCGGTCGGGCCGAGCATGAGGATGTTGGACTTGGCCAGCTCGACGCTCTCGCCGCGGACGTCGTGTCCCTTGTTACCGGCCTGGATCTTCTTGTAGTGGTTGTAGACCGCCACCGCGAGCGTCCGCTTGGCGGCGTCCTGGCCGATCACGTAGTTCTCGAGGAAGTCCCGGATCTCCGCGGGCTTGGGCAGCTCGTCGAGCTTGACCTCGCTGGACTCCGCGAGCTCCTCCTCGATGATCTCGTTGCACAGGTCGATGCACTCGTCGCAGATGTAGACCCCAGGGCCCGCAATGAGCTTCTTCACCTGCTTCTGGCTCTTACCGCAGAAAGAGCACTTCAGCAGGTCTCCGCCGTCACCGATGCGTGCCATCTCGTCAGGTCCCTACTTCCTTCTCAGCTGCACTTGCGTCGGGTGCCGATGTCCCCGCGGGCGTCCGGGTTCGCAACGAACCTCGACCACCGCGGGCGAAAGCCCCTGATGTGACCGTACCCGTTGTCTCGGAAGCCGGTCGACTTGTTGACGGTGTTTCGCGCGGCCGAATACGACCGCGTGCGCCCGGACCCGCGAGGGTCCGGGC
>NZ_JBHZAH010000031.1:0-44689 GCF_042754225.1 Rhodococcus sp. NPDC059234 | reverse complement strand
GACCAGGGGGCGCGGATCTCGATCCGCGCCCCATTCTCATGTCCGGGTCAGGACTGCAGCGGCACGTGTGAAAGGCCGCCCCAGGCGAGCACGACGGTGGTGTCGACGGCCTCCTCCTTGGGGATCGGCCGGTTCGCCTGCAGCCAGTACCGTGCGGTGAACTGGCTGGTGCCGACCAGTCCGACGGCGAGGATGCGGGCCCGGTACGGGTCGAGGCCCGAGTCGTGGGCGACCAGGTCGAAGACGGCATCGACGCAGGCCTCGGTGGCGCGGTCGACGCGGGCGAGCACCTGCGGATCGCCCATCAGGTCGGACTCGAACACCAGCCGGTAGCCCTGGCTCTCGTTGTCGACGAAGTCGAAGAACGCCTGCACCGCCGCGCGCACGCGCTGCCGGTTGTCGGTGGTCGAGCGCAGCGCCTGGCGCACCCCGGAGATCAGGCTGTCCACGTAGCTCTGCAGGACCGCGAGGTAGAGGTCGAGCTTGCCGGGGAAGTGCTGGTAGAGGACGGGCTTGCTCACGCCGGCGCACTCGGCGATCTCGTCCATGCCCGCGGAGTGGTAGCCGCGGCTGACGAAGACCTCACTGGCGGCCTGGAGCAGTTGCAGTCGACGTTCGTCCCGAGGCAGGCGGGTGCTGCGCTTGGTGGTCGCGCGCCCGGCCGGGGCTGCGGAACGATCGGACGAGGTCCGGTCAGCGAGTTCTGTCATCGTGCTCCCAATCTGCGTAACCACCATCGCGTGCCTCGTGCGGCGTGTGTGAGGGTGCTCACTGCACTGGGTGCACAAAGTAGTCGAACGATACCGGATGGTTCCCGGACCATTCCGCGTAATGGCGCGTGCTGTGCGGACCAGTATTCCAGGTACGGCAATGGGTGCCAGTGGCCAGCATCCCTTCGCCCCCTGCGCAGTGACTGGCATCACGGTCTGGTAAAGCCCGATCGGCGCGCCGGACGTCGGCGGACGGGGACTGTGAGATTCTGGCTAGGTGACGGATCGAGGTGGACCGCGTCTGCGGGGCGAGAACCCCAGGGTTCCCGACGACCGCACTCGCTCCGACGACACGTATTCGGATTCGGACGATCGCGAGCGCGGCAGCGTCGGGTCGCACCAGCCGCTGCGGGCCCAGTGGGATCCGATCGGTCGGGAACTCGGCCGGCCGCGCACCCCGCGCCCGGAACGCAGCGCGCGCAAGCAGAGCAAGCTGGGCAAGTTCGTCGCCATGTACGGCTGGCGGGCCTACGCGATCCCGATCCTGCTCGTCGTCACGGTGCTGGTGGTGGTCGATGCGGTGCGCGGCGACGGCGGCGGGGTGAATCAGAGTGCGACGGGCGACCCCGGATTCGGCACTCGGAGCACCGGTACCAACGGCACCGGCGTGGTCGGTGCGCCGCCGAAGGCGGATGGTGCCTTCGCCGCGTCGCTGCCATCCGGGGCGTTGCCCGACGGCGGTCCGTTCACCGCCACCGGTGCGGGGAACTGGCGGGTGATTCCCGGCGCCACACCGAAGACCGGACAGGGCACCGAGCAGGTCTTCACCTACACCGTCGAGGTCGAGGACGGCGTCGACACCGCGGGCTTCGGCGGCGACGAGTCGTTCGGACGGATGGTCGACCAGACCCTCGCCAACCCGAAGAGCTGGACCAACGACCACCGGTTCGCATTCCAGCGTGTCGACAACGGCGACCCGACCTTCCGCATCTCGCTGACGTCGCAGATGACCACCCGGCAGGCCTGCGGATACGACATCCCGGTCGACAGCTCGTGCTACAACCCCGGCATCGGTCGGGTCGTGCTCAACGAGGCTCGCTGGGTGCGCGGCGCGGTCGCCTTCCAGGGCGACATCGGGTCCTACCGGCAGTACCAGATCAACCACGAGGTCGGGCACGCCATCGGCTACCAGCAGCACCAGCCGTGCGAGGTGGACGGCGGGCTGGCGCCCGTGATGATGCAGCAGTCGTTCGGCGTCTCGAACAACGACATCGCGCGGCTCGATCCCGAGGGCGTGGTCCCGATGGACGGCAAGACCTGCCGGTTCAACCCCTGGCCGTACCCGCGAGGCTGAGCGCGGCCTTCAGTCGGTCAGGCCCGCACCCACGGCTCCAGGTGGGCGCGTTCCTCCGCGGTCAGTCGCCGCAGGCTCTGCGTGTACGGGTCGCCGAGGGCGAGCTGGGTGATCGCCTCCACGGCGGGCTTCGAATCGGCGAGCGCGGCTGCCGCGCGGACCTCGTAGCGCACCGTCAGGTCCACCGTGCGCACCCGTTCCAGCCACATCGTCACGGCCAGCGGCGCGTCGGAATGCGTCAACGGCGAGCGGTACCGGACATCGAGATGCGCGACCACCGAACTCTGCAACAACGCCGCGGCCTCGGGGTCCACGGCCTGCAACCAGTCGATCCGGGCCTCCTCGAGCAGGGTCACCATCCGGGCGTGGTTGATGTGTTTGAACGCGTCCATGTCCGACCAGCGCACGGACACGACGGCGCGGTAGGCGACGGGATCGGACGGGCTGCTCATCGGGACTCCTGGGATCGGTGGACCGGCGCGCTAGACCGTAGCCGACCGGGGGACAATGGGGTGGTGTCGTCCAACTCGTCGCCCAGCACCTCCCTGCCGCCGCTGGTGGCGCCCGCCGCCGCGCTGAGCCGTGAGGAAGTCGCGCGCTACAGCAGGCACCTGATCATTCCGGACGTCGGGACGGTCGGGCAGCGGCGCCTCAAGAACGCCCGGGTGCTCGTCATCGGGGCCGGGGGACTGGGCTCGCCTGCGCTGCTCTACCTCGCGGCGGCTGGGGTCGGCACCCTCGGCATCGTCGAGTTCGACGAGGTGGAGGAGTCGAATCTGCAGCGGCAGGTCATCCACGGCAGCTCGGACGTCGGCCGGCCGAAGGCGCACAGCGCCCGCGACTCGATCCTCGAGATCAACGACAACGTCGAGGTCCGGCTGCACGAGTTCCGGCTCGAACCCGACAACGCCGTCGACCTGTTCGCGCAGTACGACCTGATCCTCGACGGCACCGACAACTTCGCCACCCGCTACCTCGTCAACGACGCCGCCGTCCTGGCGGGCAAGCCGTACGTGTGGGGGTCGATCTACCGGTTCGAGGGTCAGGCGTCGGTGTTCTGGGAGGCCGCCCCCGACGGTCGCGGGTTGAACTACCGCGACCTGTACCCGGAGGCCCCGCCGCCGGGGATGGTCCCCTCCTGCGCGGAGGGCGGGGTCCTCGGCGTGCTGTGCGCGTCGATCGGATCGATCATGGCGACCGAGGCGATCAAGCTGATCACCGGCATCGGCGAGTCGCTGCTCGGCCGGCTGATGATCTACGACGCGCTGAAGATGAGCTATCGGACCATCCGGTTGCGCCGCGATCCCGCGCGCGAACCGGTCACCGCGCTGATCGACTACGACGCCTTCTGCGGCGTGGTCTCGGACGAGGGCGCCGCGGCCGCGGTCGGGTCGACCGTCACCGCGCCGGAGCTCGCGGCAATGATCGAGGCAGGCAAGGAGATCGAGCTGATCGACGTCCGCGAGCCGGTGGAGTGGGACATCGTGCATCTGCCCGGGGCGGTCCTGATCCCCAAGGATCGGATCCTGTCCGGCGAGGCCCTGGCCGAGTTGCCCCAGGACCGGCCGATCGTGCTGCACTGCAAGACCGGGGTGCGGTCGGCGGAGGTGCTGGCCGCGCTGAAGCAGGCGGGGTTCGCCGACGCGACCCACCTGCAGGGCGGAATCGTCGCCTGGGCGCGGCAGGTGGACCGGACCCTGCCGGTCTACTGAGCGGCGGCGCGTCAGGCTCGGCGCGCCGGGTCACGGCGGTAGCGTTGGGGACGTGAGCTCCGTCGAACCACCCTCGCATGTGCGGTCCACCTTCGGCCTGCGTGAGGTCGAGCCGATCCCGCTCGGCGCCGACTGGGAGGGCGGCTGGCGTTGCGACGACGTGGTGCTCTCACCCGTCGCCGATCACGCCCGTGCGGCCTGGTCGGCGAAGGTGCGCGAGACGCTGAATCCGGACGGGGTCCGGCTGGCCCGTCCGGTGCGCGCCACCGACGGTCGCTACGTGGTCTCCGGTTGGCGCGCCGACACGTTCATCGACGGCTCGCCGGAGCCCCGGCACGACGAGGTGGTCTCGCTCTCGATGCGGCTGCACGCGGCGACGGCGCCGCTCGAGCGCCCCCGGTTCCTGGTGCAACCGCCCGTCGCGCCGTGGGCGGACGTCGACGTGTTCGTCGCGGCGGACCGGGCCGCCTGGGAACAGGTTCCGCTGCGCGGGGTCAAGGGACAGTTCGAGGCGACCTCCGCCGACGGTCGCACGAGCGTCGAGCTGATCGGTCAGCTGGCGACCCTGCGGAAGCCGGTGCAGAGCCCCGACCAGCTGGTGCACGGCGACCTGTTCGGCACGGTCCTGTTCTCCGGCTCGGAGGCCCCGGGCATCACCGACATCACCCCGTACTGGCGTCCCGCCGGCTGGGCCGCGGGTGTGGCCGTCGTCGACGCGCTGTCCTGGGGTGGGGCGGACGAGGAGCTCATCGGGCGCTGGGAGGACCTGCCCGAGTGGCCACAGATGTTGTTGCGCGCGTTGATGTTCCGTCTCGCCGTCCATGCCCTGCATCCGAGGTCCACGCCGGAGGCGCTGCCGGGGTTGGTGCGCACGGCGGACCTGATCCGACTGATGCTCTGAGCGCGATGCCTCATTCGGGCGGTACGGGCCCGAGTGCCGATCGCCGCATCGGCAGGTGTTCGATACCTGCCTCGAAGTAGTTGGGGCCGGTCCGACGGAACCCGAAGCCGCCGTACCAGGATTCGAGGTAGGCCTGGGCGGAGATGTCCACCTCGCCCGGGGTCCAGGCGAGGGCCGCCGCGAGCAGCTCCCCGGCGATGCCCCGGCCTCGAGCTGTCGCAGCGGTGGCCACCCGCCCGATGTGCACCGTCGGCTCGTCGGCCAGCACCCGCAGGGTGGCCAGCACCTGTCCGTCCTCTTCGGTCCAGAACAGCGTCGTGGACGGGTCCAGGTCCCGACCGTCGAGCTCGGGTTCGGAGACGACGCCCTGCTCGTGGACGAACACCGCGGTGCGCAGCATCATGATCCGGTACAGCGTGACGGGGTCCGTCGCGGCCAGCCTCGCGTGGTGAACGGTGCGCACGGACTCAGTCTAGGGACGGCTGCCTGGTCACGGGGTGTCGACGCGGCCACTCGGATGCTTGGCGAACCGAAGCGGGTGCGGCGGTAGTCGTCGAAGGCCATATTTGGCGCGCGGGGACCGGTCAGTTCGCCTCGGGCGGGGTGCGCTGCGCGAGCAGTTCGGTGATGAAGTGCCGGGCGGCAGTGGCGGCCCGCTCGGCCTCGCCGTCGATGACGGCCTGCACCAGCTCGTGGTGTTCGGCCTCGAAGGAGTTCGCGGGGTCGACGGGGTGCCGCGAGATGGTCATTTCGATGGTCGGCAGCAGCGAGTCGTAGAACTCGAGGTAGACCTCGTTGTGGCTGGCCGCCACGATCGCGCGGTGCAGGGCCAGGTCCGCCGACACGGCCGCCCGCTGTTCGGTGTCGGTCACCGCTGCGGTGTTGCGCCACAACGTGTTCCGAGCTTCCAACAGTGTGCGAAGCTGCTCGATGTCGGCCGCGTCGCGGCGCCGTGCGGCGAGGGCGGCTGCCGTGACGTCCAGGGCCTGACGCAGTTCGAGCACGTCCCGCTCGTGCGCGGACGCGAAGTACTTGCCGAGCGTGCCGCACAGGTCGCTGGTGGCGATCACGTAGGTGCCCGAGCCCTGTCGGCGCTCGAGCATGCCCGCGTGTACGAGAGCCTGGACGGCCTCTCGGACGGTGTTGCGTCCGGTCCCCGTCAGCTCCGCGAGTTCGGGCTCGGTGGGGATTCGGTCGCCGACCGGCCATCTCCCGGCCGTGATCTCGGCACGGAGTTGGTCTGTCACCTGGGCGATCAGGCTGGTACGGCGAACGGGCTGCACGGTTGTCACTCTCTCTGCTGGGCTGCCACCGCATCATAGTCGGTTGCATCGGATCATCCAGTCATCCTATGATTTCTCGGTCCGATGTCAGGACCGAAAATCGAGAGCACGCGAGGTGAGTGGTGACGGTGCAAACGGCCCGACGGCAGGATGACGCGATGTCCAAGCGCTCGCTCGTGGCCGGGCGACTGATGGTGCTCGTCGCGATCGTGCTGTCCGCCCTGACGCTGCGCACCGCCGTCACGTCCATCACCCCGTTGCTCGACGAGATCGGTACGGAGATCGGTTTCGACTCCGCCGTCGTCGGGGTGTTCGGCATGTTGCCGACTGCGATGTTCGCGGTGTTCGGGATCCTCACCCCGCGCTTTGCGCTGCGCTTCGGGCTCGAGCGGGTGGCGCTGGTGGCGATGGTGATGACCGCGATCGGCATCGCGACGCGCTCGGCCATGTCCGGCACCCTCGGGTTGCTGTTCTTCTCGGCGTTGGCGCTCGGCGGCATGGGTATCGGCAACGTGGTGATCCCGCCGCTGGTCAAGCGCTACTTCTCGGATCGACTGGCCGTGGTGAGCACCGTCTACATCACGTGCGTGCAGATCGGCACCATGTTGCCCGCGCTGGTCGCGGTGCCTCTCGCCGAGGCCTTCGGCTGGCGGACGTCGCTCGGTGTGTGGGCGTTGCTGCCCGTCGCGGCCGCGCTGCCGTGGATCGGGGTGATCGCCAGCCGTCGTGGTCGGGACCGGGTCGACGTCACCGCGGAGCCGGTCGTCAGCCCCGGGGAGCCGAAGGGGCAGGCCTGGCGCTCGCCGGTCGCGTGGGGAATGGCGGGCATGTTCGGCATGACCTCGCTGATCACCTACTCGATGTTCACCTGGATTCCCAAGATCCTCACCGAGGCAGGCGCCAGCACGAGCTTCGGCGGCACGATGGTCGCGCTGTTCTCGGCCGTGGGCTTCATCGCCGCGGTCGGCGCGCCGTCGCTGTGCATTCGAATTGCGAACCCGTTCCCCGTGGTCCTGGGCTGCGTGGTGTCGTACCTGATCGGCTTCGGGGGACTGTTGTTCGCCCCGATGGCTGCGCCGATCGTGTGGATCATCGCGGTCGGGCTCGGTCCGAGCACCTTCCCGATGTCGTTGACCCTGATCAATCTGCGGACCAGGACCGGTGCCGGATCCGCGGCGCTGTCCGGCTTCACCCAGGGCCTCGGCTACGCGGTGGCCTGCATCGGACCGCTGCTCTTCGGCATTCTGCACGACGCCACCGACGGCTGGACCTGGCCGTTCGCGCTGCTGCTCGGCGCCGTGGCCGTGATGACCCTCGGTGCCTACCAGGCCTGCAAGCCGCGCTTCCTGGAAGACTCCTGGGGTGCGCGTCACACCGGGTAACACGGCGTTTACCTGGGAAAACCTCCTCACCGGCCGGGTCCGGCTGAGGTGAGCGCAAGTTCACTGCGGAGTCACTGACCGCAGCACCCGGGCAACATCCGACTCGTAGTTTTGGGACACCCAAGCATACGAGGAGGCCCGGTGACCACACGTTCGGACGATGCCACGGCAGTGACCGGCGCACCCGAGGCTCCGGCCTCGCCGCGCCCGCACTACATCGAGCACTGGGACGCCGAGGACGTGGCGGCCTGGGAAGCGGGCGGCAAGCAGATCGCCCGGCGCAACCTGATCTGGTCGGTCATCGCCGAGCACGTCGGTTTCTCGGTGTGGTCGATCTGGTCGGTGATGGTCCTGTTCATGCCGGTCGGGGTCTACGGAATCGACGCGGGTGGCAAGTTCTTCCTCGTCGCGGTCCCGACCCTGGTCGGTTCCATCCTGCGCATCCCCTACACCGTGGCCACCGCGCGATTCGGCGGTCGTAACTGGACCGTCTTCAGTGCCCTCGTGCTGTTCGTCCCGCTGCTCGGGACGCTCTACCTGATGCTCAACCCGGGCTTCTCGTACACCACGTTCCTGCTGGTGGCGGCGCTGGCGGGCGTCGGAGGCGGCAACTTCGCCTCGTCGATGACCAACATCAACGCCTTCTACCCGCAGCGCCTCAAGGGCTGGGCCCTCGGCCTGAACGCGGGCGGCGGCAATATCGGCGTCCCGACGATCCAGCTCATCGGACTGCTGGTCATCGCGACCGTCGGCAACACCGAGGCATGGATCGTCTGCGCCGTGTACCTGGTGTTCGTCGGAGCAGCGGCGGTCGGTGCGGCCCTGTTCATGGACAACCTCGGCAACCAGAAGGCCGACCTGCGGGCGATGGGCGCGGCGCTGAAGTTCCGCGACTCCTGGGTGATCGCCTTCCTCTACATCGGAACGTTCGGCTCCTTCATCGGATACAGCTTCGCGTTCGGTCAGGTCATGCAGATCAACTTCCTCGCCGGCGGCGACACCCCGGTTCAGGCGGCCCTGCACACCGCCCAGATCGCGTTCATCGGTCCGCTGCTCGGGTCCATCGCCCGTCCGATCGGCGGCAAGCTGGCCGACCGCATCGGCGGCGGCAAGATCACCCTGTACACCTTCGTGGCGATGGCGCTGGCGGCGGCGGTGCTGGTCACCGCGAGCAGCATCGGCGACGCCACCCCCGGCGCCGCAGCCGGCGCCGGCGTGATGACCGCTCTGGTGCTCGGCTTCATCGCCCTGTTCCTGCTCTCGGGCCTCGGCAACGGCTCGGTGTACAAGATCATCCCGTCGATCTTCGAGGCGAAGGCGCAGGGTCTGGACGCGCTCGGTGCGTCGGAGAAGGCGGCCTGGTCGCGCAGCATGTCCGGCGCGCTGATCGGGTTCGCCGGCGCCATCGGCGGCCTCGGCGGCGTCGGTATCAACCTGGTTCTCCGCGCGTCCTACAGCAGCCCGGCGAAGTCCGCGACGATGGCCTTCTGGGTCTTCCTCTGCTTCTACCTGGCGTGCGTGGTCGTGACCTGGGTGGTGTTCCTCCGCCGTCCGGCCGAGCGCGGAGTCACCGACGACAACCAGTCTCCCGTCCTGGTCTGACGAGGACTGCCCGCCAGTCGGATCCCGAACCGGCAGAACAGAACAACCGCGTTACACGATCGATCGAGGAAGAGGGTGCGGCATGAGCGGCAAGTCGGTAGTGGTGGTGGGCCACGGCATGGTCGGACATCGGTTCGTCGAGGCGCTGCGCGCCCGCGACGAGGCGGGCACCTGGCGGATCACCGTCCTGTGCGAGGAAGAACTGCCCGCCTACGACCGGGTCGCGCTGTCGTCGTACGTCGGATCGTGGGACGCAAAGGAACTCGCGCTCGCCGGCAACGACTACCGCGGTGACGCCCTCGTCGACCTGCGGACCGGCGTGCGCGCCGACACCGTCGACCGTGCGGCCCGCACGGTCACCACGTCGGCCGGCGACACGCTCGACTACGACGCCCTCGTGATGGCCACCGGCTCGTACGCGTTCGTGCCGCCGGTACCCGGGCACGACCGGCCCGAGTGCTTCGTCTACCGCACCCTCGACGACCTCGACGGCATCCGGGCCCGCGCCGAGGCGGCCGGCCCAGGCGCCGTCGGTGTCGTGGTGGGCGGCGGGCTGCTCGGCCTCGAGGCGGCGAACGCCCTGCGCCTGATGGGCATGGCTCCGCACGTCGTCGAGTTCGCGCCGCGGCTGATGCCGCTGCAGGTGGACGAGGGCGGCGGCGCGCTGCTGTCCCGGCTGGTCACCGACCTCGGCGTCACCGTGCACGCGGGCGTCGGCACCGCGGGCATCGCCGAGGGTCCCGACGGGGTGACCGTCGAACTCTCGGACGGTTCGGTGATCGAGGCGGCGCTGCTGGTGTTCTCGGCGGGCGTGCGGCCGCGGGACCAGCTGGCGCGGGAGTCGGGACTCGAGGTCGGTGAGCGCGGCGGCATCCTCACCGACCTCGGTTGCCGCACCTCGGACGAGGCGATCTACGCGGTCGGCGAGTGCGCGGCGGTCGAGGGCACCTGCTACGGACTCGTCGCCCCCGGATACACCACCGCCGAGATCGCGGCGGACCGGCTGCTCGGCGGCGCCGCCGAGTTCCCCGGCGCGGACCTGTCCACCAAGCTCAAGCTGATGGGCGTGGACGTCGCCAGCTTCGGCGACGCGCACGCGGCGACGCCCGGCGCGCTCGAGGTCGTGCTGTCCGACGCGGCCAAGGGCACCTACGCCAAGTTGGTGGTCTCGGACGACGCGAAGATCCTGCTCGGCGGCATCCTGGTCGGCGACGCGTCGCCGTACTCGTCGCTGCGCCCGCTGGTCGGCCGCGAGCTGCCCGGTGATCCCGCCGCCCTGATCTCGCCGACCGGGGAGAAGCCGGGAGCCGGGTCCCTGCCCGACGATGCCGAGGTGTGTTCGTGCAACGGCGTCACCAAGGGCACCATCTGCGGCGCCATCGCCGACGGGGCGTGCGACATCGCCTCGGTCAAGTCCTGCACCAATGCCGGAACCACCTGCGGTGGTTGCCTGCCCACGATCAAGCAGCTGCTCACCTCGTCGGGTGTGGTGATGAGCAAGGCACTGTGCGAGCACTTCGACCAGTCGCGGGCGGAGCTGTTCGAGATCATCCGGGCGACCGGCACCCGCACCTTCTCCGCGCTGATCACCAAGTTCGGCAGGGGAACCGGCTGCGACATCTGCAAGCCGGTGGTGGCGTCCATCCTCGCGTCCACCGACTCCGACCACATCCTGCACCGGCAGCAGGCGTCGCTGCAGGACACCAACGACCACTTCCTGGCGAACATCCAGAAGAACGGCACCTACTCGGTGGTGCCGCGGATGCCCGGCGGCGAGTGCACCCCCGAGCAGCTCATCGTGATCGGCGAGGTGGCCAGGGACTTCGGGCTCTACACCAAGGTGACGGGCGGTCAGCGCATCGACCTGTTCGGTGCCCGCGTCGAACAGCTGCCCGCGATCTGGAAGCGACTGGTCGATGCGGGCATGGAATCCGGTCAGGCGTACGGCAAGTCGCTGCGGACGGTGAAGAGCTGTGTCGGGTCGACCTGGTGCCGCTACGGCGTCCAGGACTCCGTCGGCATGGCCGTGAACCTCGAAAACCGGTACCGCGGACTGCGTTCGCCACACAAGATCAAGTTCGGCGTCTCGGGTTGCGCGCGCGAGTGCGCGGAGGCGAGGGGCAAGGACGTCGGCGTCATCGCCACCGAACACGGCTGGAACCTGTACGTCGGAGGCAACGGCGGGCAGTCACCCAAGCACGCGCAGTTGCTCGCCGGCGGACTGGACGACGCGACGCTCGTCCGGTACATCGACCGGTACCTGATGTTCTACGTGCGCACCGCCGACCGGCTGCAGCGCACCGCACCGTGGGTGGAGGCCATGGAGGGCGGTCTCGACCATCTCAAGGCGGTGGTGTGCGAGGACAGTCTCGGCATCGCGTCGGAGCTCGAGTCGGAGATGGCCAAGCACGTCGAGGGCTACGAGGACGAGTGGGCGGGCGTGCTCGAGGACCCCGAGAAGCTCTCGCGGTTCGTCTCGTTCGTCAACGCCCCCGAGGAGGCCGACCCGACGGTGGTCTTCGACGAGTCCGGCGCTCGCAAGGTGCCGGTGCTGATGGGAATGCCGCCGATGCCCGCCGATGTTACCGGCCAGTAGTAGTCGTCGTGTCTGCTTACGCTCCGGGAATCGCAGCTTAACGCCCAGGTAACACCGGAACCGTAGAAAGTAAGCCTGCACGAAGGAAGGGTCGTGATGACCGTTACCGAAACGAGAGCCCACACCGTGACCGGACCCGGACGCGAGAGCGTCAACGACGGAAAACTCGAATGGACCTCGGCCTGTCCGCTCAGCCACCTGATCCCGGGGCGGGGCGTGGCGGTGCTCATTCGTGGCGCCGAGCAGGCCGCCCTGTTCCTGCTCGAAGACGGCTCCCTGTACGCGGTCGGCAATATCGACCCGTTCGGCCGCGCCGCGGTGATGTCACGCGGACTGGTCGGCGACCGGGCCGGCGAACCGATCGTGGTCTCGCCGCTGCTCAAACAGGTCTTCTCCCTGGTCGACGGCCGCTGCCTGGACGACGAGTCGGTGCGGCTCCCGGTCTACGACGTGCGCGTGTGGGCCGGGGTCGTGCAGGTTCACAGCGGCTTCGACGTCGATCGGGCCAGCGCATGAGCGAGTCGGAGGCGGTACCCCGGATCGGCGAGCCGCTGCTCGGCTTCACCGTCGGGGTCACCGCCGCCCGGCGGTCGGAGGAGTTCAGCACCCTGCTGACCCGGCGCGGGGCGACCGTCGTGTCGGCGGCCGCCATCCGGATCATCCCGCTCGTCGACGACGCCGAGCTCGAGCGGGTCACCAGGGAGCTGATCGACTCGCCCGCCGAGATCACCGTGGCCACCACCGGCATCGGCTTCCGCGGCTGGATGGAGGCTGCGGACGGCTGGGGACTGGCCGAGGGATTGACCGCCGCACTGTCCGGCTCGCGGATCCTCGCTCGCGGCCCCAAGGCGAAGGGCGCCATCCGTGCCGCCGACCTGCGCGAGGAGTGGTCGCCGCCGTCGGAGTCGTCCGCCGAGGTGATCGACCACCTGCTCGCGGAAGGGGTGGAGGGCAAGCGGATCGCGGTACAGCTGCACGGTGCGACCACCGAGTGGGAGCCGCTGCCCGACTTCTGCGAGGTGCTGCGTCTGGCCGGTGCGGACGTCGTGCCGGTGCCGGTGTACCGGTGGACGCCACCCGAGGACCAGAGCGGCATGGACCGGATGATCGAGGCGACCGTGTGCGGCTCACTGGACGCGGTCAGCTTCACCAGTGCACCGGCGGTCGCGTCGATGTTGATGCGTGCCAAGGAGATCGGTCTCGTCGATCCGCTGCTGCACTCGCTGCGCACTCGCGTTCTGGCGGTCTGCGTGGGACCGGTGACCGCCGCCCCGCTCGAGGCGCTCGGCGTCCCGACCAGCATCCCGGCCCGGGCCCGGCTCGGATCGCTGGCGCGGCACATCGCCGAGGAGTTGCCGCGCCGGTCGATGATGCTGCGGGTGTCCGGGCACGACCTGAGCGTGCGCGGCAGGTGCGTGGTCGTCGACGGCGAGGTTCGCCAGTTGCCGCCCGCCGCAATGGCATTGATGCGCACACTGACGCACCGGCCCGGGCGGGTCGTCTCGCGGGACGAACTGCTGGCGGTGCTGCCGGGCGGCGGAGGCGACACGCACGCGGTGGAAACGGCCATCGCACGGCTGCGGTCCAGTCTCGGTGCGCCGAAGATCGTGCAAACGGTGGTCAAGCGCGGCTACCGACTGGCCCTCGACCCGGTGGATTGCGGGGACGAGCCGGAGCGTGGGGATGACTAGGCCCGCGCTGGTGCTGGTGGCGCACGGCACCCGCAGCACGCGAGGTGTCGACATGGTCGCGGCGCTCGCCGACCGGGTGGCCGCCGAGGTGGGACCCACCCGGGTCGCGTTCGTGGACGTGCTCGGACCCTCCCCATCGGAGGTCCTGCGCGACCTTTCCGGTCCGGCGGTGGTGGTGCCGGCCTTCCTGGCCTCCGGCTACCACGTGCACACCGACGTGCCGCGCGAGGTCGCCGACTCGGGTCACCCGGACGTCCGGGTGACCCCGGCGCTGGGACCGGACCCGGTGCTGGCGCGGGTGCTGCTCGAGCGGTTGCGTGAGGCCGGCTGGCGTCGGGGAGACGCGGTGGTGCTCGCCGCCGCCGGATCGTCGGATCGTCGGGCGCTGGCAGACGTGCGCCGGGCCGCGGCCATGCTGGCCGCGACGACCGGTGACCGCGTGGAGATCGGATACGTCGCGACGGCCCGGCCGCGAGTGCCCGACGTGGTCGGCCGGCTGCGGGAGCAGAGCGGGCGCCGGGTGTTCGTGGCCTCGTACCTGCTGGCGCACGGCCTCTTTCACACGCGGCTCGCCGATGCGGGCGCCGACGGGGTGGCCGAGCCGCTCGGTGTGCACCCGGAACTGGTGCGGCTACTGGTGTCGCGCTACGTCACCGCGGCAGTGGCAGAAGTTCCGCGCGACCACCATCGGATGTCCCCGGTTCGATGATCGCCAGGGCCTGAGCGCCGACGAGCGCGGCCAGGTGGGCGGTGCGCACGTGCCCTGCCGCGTGCCAACCACCGTCCGGCTGGCGGGTGACCGGAACGATCCGCGGGTAGTCCGAACCGGCCTGGGCTGCGTTGGCGACGACACCGGTCGTGGGAACCGGACTCGGTTCGCCGGTCATCGCCGCCACCACCGTGGGCGCGGTCAACAGCAGCGTCGCGACGGCGGCGTACGGATTTCCCGGCAGCCCCAACACGATTCGTCCGTCCGGCAACGCCGCGACGATCTGTGATCCGCCGGGGCGGACCAGGACCCGTCCGACGATCGTCCTGGCTCCGCGTCGCTGCAGCGCCAGCCGCATGTGGTCGGCCGCCCCGCCGCCGGTGGCACCGACGATGACGATCAGCTCGGCGTCGGTGCCGGCGGCAGGTCGTGCGAGCAGTTCGTCGAATCCGCCCGCGGTGTCGCGCAGGTGCGTCTCGGTGACGGTGGTCACCCCGCACCAGGAAAGGAACTGCGGTAGAAGCGGTCCGAGCGAGTCGCGGGTCTGGCCCGCGCGCAGGGGGCCGTCCCGCCGGATCTCGTCGCCCGTGACCACCACGTGGGCGCGGACCGGTCCGCGAACCGTCAGTCCGGCGACCTCGCCGCTCAGCGCGACCGACGCGACCGCGGGCGTGACACGGGTGCCGACGGCCGCCAGGGGTGTGCCCGTCTGCCAGTCCTCCCCGCTGCGGCGGGTGTCGTCACGGACCGGCGCGGCGGCCCGTCGGCTCAGCGAGGTGCCGTCGAGTTCGACGTGCTCGTCGCGCACCACCGACGTCGAGCCGGACGGAACGTGCGCCCCGGTCGCGATGCGCACCGCATGACCCGGCGCGAGTGCGAGGTCGTCCTCCGACCCGGCGTACCGGATCGCGGTGTCGAGTTCCCATGGGCCCGGACCGGACACGGCGTAGCCGTCCATCGCGGAGACATCGAAACGGGGCAGGGGAGCGGCGGCGACCAGCGGTTCGGCGAGCACGGCCGCGAGCGCGGCCGTCGGTGCCAGGACACGCACGGGCAGGGCGGGCACTCCGTCGCGCAGGGCTCGTCGGGCCTGTTCGATCGTCATCGGTGTGACGGCGGCGCGGGCGCGTGCGGCCGCGACGTCGGCCTCGGTGTCGCAGTCGGAGATGCCCGACATCGACACCGTGACATGGTTTTTCGGAACGACAGACTTCATCGCGCGGTTGACCGCGCCGTCCGTTCCGAGCGCGTCGAGTCGAGCCGTCAGTGCGGGCCGGCGCCAGACCCCGAGCAGGAACTGCACGCGTCCGGACTCGTCCATCGCGAACGCGGCGTCCGCGGCGGGGTCGGCCGCGAGCGCGCCGAGCAGGCCATCGACGGTGGACGGGGTGAGGAACGGCAGGTCGGCGGCGAGCGCAACGACCAGCGCGGCGTCTCCCGCACTCCGCAGCCCTGCGGCGAGCGCCGCAACGGGGCCGGCACCGTGCGGCGACTCCTGGGTCTGGCGGACGCTCGGGTTCAGGTCGTCGCGGTGGGGTCCGACGACCACGACACGAGCCGCTCCCGCCACCGCATCCAGCGCGGTGCTCAGCATCGTGCGCCCGCCGACCTCGATGGACGGCTTGTCGACGCCGCCCATGCGCGTGGCCGAGCCGCCGGCCAGGACGATGGCCTCGAACGGTTCGCCAGTCATGGGTTCATCGTCCCATGTCGGTCGGGGTCGACTCGCCGCGCGAGGTGATCGTTGACCGAGCCCCGTGCACCTGCGACATTCGTCTTGATCGTCGCCATGCAGCCGCCAGGAGGTAGTGATGGCCGGAGACTCGAACTTCCGGGAGCTCGAACCCGGCATCGTGACCGACTTTCGGTCCGCGATGAGCTACGGCTCCTACCTCGATCTCGACACACTGCTGTCCGCGCAGAATCCCGTCAGCGAGCCGCAGCACCACGACGAGATGCTGTTCATCATCGCGCACCAGACCACCGAGCTGTGGCTCAAACTCGTCCTGCACGAAGCCCGCGCCGCGAGGCGGGCGTTCGCGGAGGACGACATCGGGATGGCGCTCAAATGCATCGCCCGGGTCAAGCACATCCAGAAGACGCTCACCGAGCAGTGGTCGATCCTCGCGACGCTCACGCCGACCGAGTACGCGCAGTTCCGCGGGTTCCTCGGCAACGCGTCGGGGTTTCAGTCCTGCCAGTACCGCGCGGTCGAGTTCATCCTCGGCAACAAGAACAGGGCCATGCTCGCGGTCTTCGAGTCGGACCCGCCCGCCCACGCATTGCTCGACGCCTTGCTGCGCGAGCCGGGCCTCTACGACGAGTTCTGGCGCTGCCTTGCGCGCGCCGGCTACGACGTCCCGGTCTCCGCGCTCGACCGAGACGTCAGCCGGGCCTATGTGCTCAACCCGGATCTGATGGTGCTCGTCAGGCGTGTCTACGAACACCCCGAGGAGAATTGGCGCGCGTACGAGTCGTTCGAGGAGTTCGTCGACCTGGAGGAGAGCTTCCAGCTGTGGCGGTTCCGGCACCTGCGCACGGTGCTCCGAGTCATCGGTATGAAACCGGGGACCGGTGGATCGTCCGGCGGGGCAGGCTTCCTGCAACGGGCGCTCGACCAGAGCTTCTTCCCCGAACTGTTCGCCGCGCGCACCGAGATCGGGAAATGACGAGTCCGACGATCACCCTCGACGTCGAAAACCTGTGGCGCGGAGCCTGGTCGGGACCGTGTCGGCTGACGGTGCGTGGCCATCGCGTCGAGCGGATCGAACCGCGCACCGAGTCGGACGGCAGCGGGGTCCTCGCGGTCCCGGGATGCGTCTTCGCCGGAATGCGGGACGCCCACGTGCATCTCGACCTCGTCGGGGCCCACGACCTGTACGCGGGCGGATTGAGTGCGGTGCACGACCTCGGTTCCGCGCTGTCGACGCTCTCGCCGTTCGCCGACCGTCGAGTCCTCGACGGGCTGCCGGAGGTGCGCTTCGCCGGCCAGTTCCTCACCGCCCCGGGCGGCTACCCGAGCGACCGGACCTGGGCCCGGGCCGGGTCCGTGCGCGTGGTGACCGGGCCCGGCGACGCGGCGGCAGCGGTCGGCGAACAGCTGCGCGCGGGTGCCGACTTCGTCAAGGTGATGCTGAACGCGGACGCCGGACCCACCCCCGACGACGCGACGCTGGGCGCACTCGTCCGCGCCGCGCACGCGGGCCGGCGCCCCGTCGTCGCGCACGCGGAGGGAACCGGCCAGGCCGAACGGGCCCTCGCGGCGGGAGTGGACCGGTTGGCGCACACGCCGTGGACCGAGCGGCTGTCGGCGGACCTGCTGGGTGCGATGGCGCCGACCGTGCAGTGGGTCAGCACCCTCGACATCCACGGGCGCGGTGGCGAGGGTGCGGCGTTCGAGGTCGCCGCCGACAACCTCCGAAGGTTTCACGCGGCCGGAGGTGTCGTGGTCTACGGCACCGATCAGGGCAACGGGCCCCAGCCCGTGGGCGTCAACGAGGGTGAGCTGCTCGCACTGCTGGCGGCCGGCCTCGATCGCTCGGCAGTGCTCGAGTCGATCACGCTCGCCTGGCCCGCAGGTCCGGTGCGGTGCCGGGGCCTCGCGTGGGCGCCCGGCCTGCCGCCGTCGGACGACCGGGACTGGGCAAGGTGGATCGCCTCGGTCCGCAACGTTGCCGTAGAACAGTGGGAGGAGCAGTTCGGATGAACGAAGTCGATCCTGCCGCAGGGTCATTCGCTGTACGTGCTGCCGAGCTCGATGCAGGCGATCCGTTGCGGGAGCAGCGCGGGCGGTTCGTCGGTGCGGCAGACGGGTCCGTCGTGTCCTACCTCGACGGGAACTCACTTGGCCGTCCACCCCTGTCAAGCGCCCGGCGCCTCGAACAATTCGTCACCGAGAGCTGGGGAGGGCGGCTGATCCGAGGCTGGGACGAGGACTGGTTCGACCTGCCGTTGACGATCGGCGACGAACTGGGCGGGGCAGTGCTCGGCGCGGCCGCCGGCCAGACCGCCGTCGGCGACTCGACGAGCGTCCTGCTCTACAAGCTGGTCCGCGGCGCGCTCGCGTTGCGCCCCGGCCGCGACGAGATCGTCCTGGACACAGACAATTTCCCCACCGACCGGTACGTGCTCGAGGGTGTCGCGGCCGAGTCGGGGGCGACGCTGCGCTGGATCACCTCGGACCCGCGTGCGGGGGTGCGGGCCGAGCAGGTGGCCGCCGTGGTCGGAGATCGGACGGCGTTGGTGGTGCTCAGCCATGTCGCCTACCGGTCCGGATACCTGGCCGACGCCGCGGCGATCACGGGGATCGCGCACGACGTAGGGGCATTGGTGCTCTGGGACCTGTGCCATTCCGTCGGTGTGGTTCCGGTCGAACTGGATTCGTGGGGAGCGGATCTCGCCGTCGGCTGTACCTACAAGTATCTGAACGGCGGCCCTGGGTCGCCCGCCTTCGGGTACGTCCGTGCCGGGCTGCTCGAGACGTTCGTCCAGCCGATCTGGGGGTGGATGGGCCGTGCGGACTGCTTCGAGATGGGGCCCGGCTACCAGCCCGCCGAGGGCATCCGCAGGATCCTCAGCGGCACCCCGTCCGTGCTGGGCATGATCGCCCTGCGTGACACCGTGGCGATGATCGACGCGATGGGCATCGCCGCGATCCGGGAGAAGTCGGTCGCCCTGACCGGGTTCGCGATCGAGTTGGTCGACGACTGGCTGGTCCCGCTCGGCGCCACGATCGCGTCGCCGCGCGACCCTCAGCGACGCGGCGGTCACGTCACAGTCGACCACCCGATGTTCCGTGAGATGACGCCAGTGTTGTGGGAACGGGGCGTGATCCCCGACTTCCGGGCTCCCGAGGGCCTGCGCCTCGGATTGAGCCCGCTCAGTACGAGTTTCGCGGAGGTGGTCCGGGGACTCGAAGTCATCCGTGGCGAGCTCGCGGCCCGGGTTCGGTGATCAGCTCGTCGTATCTTCGTCGGAGGATCGGCAGGGTGATGTCGTGCTGTCCGATGGTGTTGTGGGCGTGGACGACTGCGTCGGCGAGCATGTCGTAGTGCCACAGGCCGGCGGTCTCGAGTTGGTGGTGCAGGACGCAGAGGCAGTGGAGGTTGGTGGCGACGGTCCAGCCGCCGAGCCGGGGTCTGTTGTGGTCGAACGGGACGATGTGGTCGATCTGGCAGCGGTCGGCGGGCACGGTGCAGCCGGGGTGGCGGCAGGTGCCGTCGCGCAGTCGTGGAGTGCGTAGGGGGTCGGGACGGGACCGTCGGGGTTGCGCGCCTGCGGGCAGGACGCGGGAGCGGCAGACGACGAGGCCGGAATCGCGTTGTGGTGGTGGCGTGTCCGGGTCGTCGCGGTCGACGTCGATGCTGATCGGGCGGTTCGGGGGCCGGTGGCGCGGTGGTGGTAGGTGCCGCGGGATGCGGTGTAGTCCTTGATCTGGGCGATGCGGCGGGCGACGGCGGCGTTCTCGGCGCGGGCGCTGTCGTCGATTTCGGTGAGCAGGGACCGTTCGTGGTCGGTGATCGGGATGTGTGCGGGCTTCGTCGCCGTCGTCATACGATCACCCCCCGAGTTCGAATGTATGTTCGATACTACTCTCGGTTGTCTAGTGGGGCAACCACGTTCACGAAGTCTGATCAGCCGGACCGCCTGACGATGATTGCCGGCACCTGTGCACAGCCGCACGATGTTGGTCCGCGCGCTCGATGGAGGTCAATGGGCAAGTCCGCGCTGAGTTGGGCGGTGGCGTTTCCGGTCAATCTTCGCTGCATCTTGACACCCGGTCAGCCCGCGCCCCACCGACTCCAGAACGGTTCGAGAACGGTCCGCACCGGACGGGCCAGGGTCTGGCCGTATCGTGCGAACAGATCGTCGCGGGAATCGAAGGTTCCGAGCGACTGGACGACGTGGTCCGAGAGGTCGAGGCATGCCGAGGACGTGGTGGCGGCGCTCCAACTGATGGGGCTGCGGCCCGCGGCGTCGAACAGGGTCTCCGCGCCACTGTTGGTGAAGGGTGCAGAGGCCGTGCACCCTTGTTCGCTGAACGCGGCGGACGCGTCGATCCACTCGCCGTCGACGTGGAAGCTCGGCCATGCGATCAGTACCCGATCAGGGACGAGTGGACGCTGGCAACGGAATCGCGGGTACCAGAACTCGCCGCGCAGAACGAGGCCC
Source organism: Rhodococcus sp. NPDC059234 (assembly GCF_042754225.1). Taxonomy (NCBI): domain Bacteria; kingdom Bacillati; phylum Actinomycetota; class Actinomycetes; order Mycobacteriales; family Nocardiaceae; genus Rhodococcus; species Rhodococcus sp. NPDC059234. The sequence continues at coordinate 24,578 of NZ_JBHZAH010000031.1, read as the reverse complement.
TCGACCCGGGTGGCGACACCGTTTCTCCGAGCCAGGGATTCGACCACGGCGAGTCGCTGACTGCACGAGCCGCGGGCGCGCGCGATCGTCCGGGAGGTGGGTTGGGTGTCGTCGAGCGCGTACACGGCACGAATGCGGTGCTGAACCGAGCGATAGGCGACGCGCAGGAGGCTCGTACCCGATTCGCGGACACTTACCTCCTCGTCGAGGGCTGCCACCTCGAGACTGGTCCAGTCGAGGATGCCGGTCGCATCGCGGGTGCCCGCGGCGCGAGCGCCTCCCGGGGTCAGCTCACGACCCCGCCAGGTGGTCACCGCCCTGCATGCCATGTTTCGACGCTAGCCCTGTCGCGGGAATCGGTGCCGCGTAGCGACGAGGTCCACCCGGCCGTCGACGATCGGCGCGCCCTCGAGCGCGAGTCTCGAGATCTGGCGATGGGCGAGATGCGCGGCGGGCCGCCCGGATGCCGGGACCACCCGGTGCCAGGGCAGGTCGGACGAATCGGTGCGCATGATCCAGCCGACCGTCCGCGGACTGGACAGACCCGCCGCCGCGGCGATGTCGCCGTAGGTGGCGACCTTCCCGGCGGGGATCGAGGCGACCAGGTCGCGGACCCGTTCGACCTGCTCCTCGGTGGTCGCGGCCACCTACAGCAGCTTCTCGATCAGCGCGGCGACCTCGGCGGGCCGCGACTGCGCCACCATGTGGTCGACGTCCATCTCGACCACCGTCAGGCGGTCTCCGAGCCGTTGGGCCAGCGCCGTGCGCAATTCTCTGCTCACGTACGGCGGCTGCACCCGCATCGCCTGCACGAGCACGGTCGGCAGGTCCGCCGGAGGGACCACGATCGGTCGGGCGAGCTCGCCCCAGGACGCCACCACCGCCGGCACGGCGTAGCGCCACCCGACCCGGCCACCTTCGACCTCGATCAGGTGCTCGGCGATCTCCGCGTCCAGCACCTCGTCGGGGACGTCGGCCCATGCGCCGTGCACCTTCTCGGACCTGGCCTCCGCGGCATCGGTGTAGTCCGGGTAACGCACCGTCAGGTCCGCGATCTCGAGCAGCTTCGCCGGATCGACGGCGATCGCGGGGTCGAGCAGCAGCAGCGCCCGGACCAGCCCCGGCGCCCGCGCGGCCAGGTGCAACGCGATGGTGCCGCCGTAGGAGTGCCCGACCAGCACGACGGGTGCGGTGGCCTCGGATTCGAGAAGGTCGACCAGGTCGTCCACCTGACTGTCGATCGACCACGGCGGCGCCCAGGTCGAGCGGCCGTGCCCACGCAGGTCGGGGGCGAGCATCCGGACCTGGGGCAGGTACCCGTCGGCCAGGTGTTGCCAGCGCTGACCGTGCCCGGTCATCCCGTGCAGGGCAAGGACCGGGGGTCCGTCCACCGGGCCGTATCTATGGGTTTCGAGGTCCGCCACGCCCGCCATCTTGCCCGATCACCGTCCCGGTCAGTTCGCGGCGCGATAGTGGAGGTGGACCACACCGGACCCGAACCGGTGCACCTCGACCAGCGTCAGGTCCAGCCGGAGCCCGTCGGGGAGCGCCCGCGTGCCGCCGCCCACCACCACCGGTGTGACGAACAGGTGGAGGTCGTCGACCAGCCCCGCGAGGATCGCGTGTGCGGCGAGCGTCGGACCGCCCACGCTGATGTCGCGCTCGGCCCCCGCCTTCAGCTCCCGGACCGCTTCGGGCTCGAAGCTCCGCTCGATCCGGGTCCTCGCGCTGGCCGGTTGCGTCAAGGTCGTGGAGTACACGATCTTGTCGGCGGCTCGCCACAGCCGTGCGAAATCCAGCACGGCGGACGGATCGTCGTCGGCCATCGCGCCGACGTACTCCCAGTTGACCATCGTCTCGTACATGCGGCGCCCGTACAGGTAGGTGCCGACGTGCCGCTCGAGATCGTTGACGAACGCGTGCACCTCCTCGTCGGGCGCGGCCCAGTCGAACCGGCCGTCTCGGTCGGCGACGTAGCCGTCGAGCGAGGCGATCGCCGAGAAGATCAGCTTGGCCACGATGCTCACCCCTTCGTCGACGCTGCTGCCCATCTTCCCGCACGGGGGCCTGTCGGCGCCCCGTGATGGAATGCTTGCCATGACGGACGCGGGGGGACAGGACAGGGCGCAGCGGGCGACCGCCACCCTGGTCCGCCGCGTGGCGGAGACCGCGGAGCCGCGGGTGTGGGGGCCCGACGTCCAGCGGATCGCGGCTGAGCTCGCCGGTCGGTCGACCCGGCGACCGTGGCAGGTGCTCGGCGGCCCCGGCACCGGAAAGACCTCGCTGCTCGTCGACCTCGCGGTGTCCCGGATCGCCGGACCGGACGGCGATCCGGAATCGGTTCTGGTACTGACACATTCACGCAAGGCCGCGACCGCGGTACGGGAGGCGATCACCGCGGGACTGCTCGGTGCCGGGTCCTCGCGCGCCACCCGGGAGCCGCTGGTGCGGACCGTGCACTCGTACGCGTTCGCGGTGCTGCGCCTGCAGGCGGCCGCACATTCGAATCCACCGCCGCGACTGATCACCGGTGCCGAGCAGGACGCGGTGCTGCGCGAGATGTTGCGCGGGGACGTCGCAGACGGGGCGCACCAGTGGCCGGAACGACTGCGGCCGGCGCTGCCGATGGCCGGGTTCGCGGTCGAACTGCGTGACCTGATGCTGCGCGCTGGAGAACGCGGGATCGGTCCGGAGGACCTGGTCAAGCTCGGTCGTGAGCACCGTCGACCGGAGTGGGTCGCCGCCGGGAAGTTCGCCACCCGCTACGAGCAGGTGACGCTGCTGCGCGGCGCGGTCGGGGTGGAGGCGCCCGAGGCGACCGCGCCTGCTCTCGACGCGGCGGAGCTGGTCGGGGCCGCGCTCGCCGCCTTCGCCACCGATCCCGACCTGCTCGCCCGCGAGCGCGCGCGGGTGCGCTACCTGTTCGTCGACGACGCCCAGCACCTCGACCCGCAGGCGGCAGAGCTGGTCCGGCTGCTCGGGAGGGGCGCCGACCTGGCGGTGGTCGCGGGAGACCCCGACCAGTCCGTGTTCGGGTTCCGCGGGGCGGACTCGCGGTTCCTGATGGACCTGGCCGAGTCCGGGTCCGACCGGCAGGTCGTGTTGGACACCAACTTCCGCAGCTCCGCGCGGATCGCCGAGCGCACCTGTTCGATCGCGGCGCGTCTGCCCGGCCTGCCGCCGCATCGTGGCGCGGTCGTCCGGCCCGGCGAGGAGGGCGAGGCCCAGGTTGCGGTGCTCGGCACCGCGGGCAAGGAATCCGCCCTCATCGCCGACACCCTTCGCCGGGCGCACCTGCGGGACGGCGTGCCGTGGTCCCGGATGGCCGTGATCGTGCGGTCGGTCCCGCGGGCGCTGGCGCCGCTGCGCCGGGCGCTGCTGTCCGCCGGGGTGCCCGTCACCACCGGGTCCTCCGAACTGCCGCTCGCCCGTCAGCACTCGGTGGGCGGCCTGCTGCTCGTGCTCCGCGCGGTCGCCGGCGGATCCTTCACCGGTGAGGACGCCCTCGCGCTGGTGTCAGGTCCGGTCGGCGGGGCGGACCCGGTCACGCTGCGCCGGCTCCGGCGCGGACTCCGCAGAGTCGAGCTCGCAGCGGGCGGTGAGCGCGACTCGGCCGAACTGCTGCGCGTGCTGATCGTCGAGGGCGACCACTCGCACCAGGACCTGGTCGGAAAACTCACCGACGGCGAGTTCGCCGCCCTGCGGCGGGTGCTCACCATCCTCGCCAGGGCGAGGAAGGCGCATCACGGCGGCCGCGGGGTGGAGAACGTCCTGTGGGCCTGCTGGCAGGCGACCGGACTGGAGAAGCGGTGGGCCGCGGCCTCCGCGCGCGGTGGACCGATCGGGGCGCAGGCTGACCGCGATCTCGACGCCGTGGTCGCGCTGTTCGACGCGGCCGCAAACTACGTCGACCGACTCCCGCGCTCCACCCTCGCCGGATTCGTGGAATATCTTGCCGACCAGGAGATCCCGAGCGATCCGCGGTCGGCCGCGGCGGTGCCCGGCGAGGCGGTCGCGGTGCTCAGCGCACACTCCGCGGCGGGTCGCGAGTGGGATGTCGTGGTCGTCGCCGGCGTGCAGGAGGGCCTGTGGCCGGGGCTGAGGGCCCGCGGGACGCTGCTCGGGACCGAGGCTCTCGTGGACCTCACCGCCGGGATCGGCGACCCCTCGCCGGGCGGCGAGACCACCCTCTCGCGCACGGCGCCGCTGCTCGCCGAGGAGCGGCGACTGTTCCTGCTCGCCTGCAGCCGCGCCCGCCGCACCCTGCTCGTCACGGCGGTGCGCTCGGCCGCGGGGGACGCCGACCTGGTGCAGTCGCGGTTCGTCGACGAACTGCTCGGCCGCGGCGACGTCGACGGTGACCCCGAGGATCCGGACTCGTGGCTGGAACCCACCTCGCCGAGTCGGGTGCTCGCGCTGCCGTCGTTGATCGCCGAGTTGCGCAGGGCCGTATGCGATCCCGAGCTGGCCGAGTCCGACCCCGCGGCGCAGGCGCGGGCCGCGAAACAGCTCGCCCGGTTGGCCCGCGCCGGGGTGCGCGGCGCGCACCCCGAGCATTGGTACGGCGTCGGCGGCGCGAGTTCGGCGGCGCCACTGTGGGAACTCGACGACGGTCCGGTCCCGCTCTCGCCGTCGACGATCGAGCAGCTCGACGCCTGCCCACTGCGCTGGGCGCTGGAACGGCACGGCGGCACCGACGGAGAGAACACCCACGCCGTGACGGGCACCCTGGTGCACACCCTGGTGCAGGCCGTCGCCGGCAAGATGCCCCCCGACCAGGTCCGGCTTGCGCTGGCCACCGCCTGGGACGCGGTCGACCTCGGGTCGCAATGGTACTCGCGCCGCGAGATGGACCGCACCGCGCAGATGATCGATTCCTTCTCGGAGTGGCTCAGCCGCACCCGCGGCGAGCTCACCGAGGTCGGCGTGGAGGTCGCGGTGGACGGGGTGCTCGAGCCGCGCGCGCCGGGCGAACCCGCCGTCCGGCTTCGCGGTCGCATCGACCGGCTCGAACGCGACCAGGACGGGCGGCCGGTGATCGTGGACGTCAAGACGGCACGCACGCCGGTGAGCAAGGAGGCCGCCGAGCAGCACGCCCAACTTGCGACCTACCAGGTCGCCGCGCTCGCGGGCGCGATCGAGGGCGAACCCCCGGCGAAGTCGGGCGGCGCCCGACTCGTGTTCGTGGCCAAGCCGAGTCGCAAGGAGGGTGCCACGCAGCGGATGCAGGCGCCGCTGACCGAGGAGTCGGAGGAGCAGTGGCTGGACGCGGTGCACGCGGCCGCGGCGGCGACGCGCGGGCCACAGTTCGTGGCGAAGCCGAACGACGGCTGCCGACACTGCCCGGTGTCGTCGAGCTGCCCGGCCCAGGAGACGGGCCGGCAGGTGACCGGCCGATGACGCCGCGACAGGTGCGGGTCACGCCCGCGGAGCTCGCCGCCGCGCTGGGACAGTTCCCGCCGACCGACGAGCAGGAAGCGGTCATCGCCGCCCCGCTCGGACCGACACTGGTGGTGGCGGGTGCGGGCGCGGGCAAGACCGAGACGATGGCCGCCCGCGTGGTGTGGCTGGTGGCCAACGGCCTGGTCGACCCGGAGCAGGTGCTCGGCCTCACCTTCACCCGCAAGGCCGCCCAGCAGCTCACCAGCCGGATCCGGCAACGCCTCGCCCGCCTGGCCGGTTCGCCGCTGCTGCGCTCGATCGACCCGAGCGGTCAGCTGCGGGGGCGCATCCTCTCGGGCGAGCCGGAGGTCAGCACCTACCACTCCTACGCGGGTCGGCTCCTCACCGAGCACGGTCTGCTGCTGCCGATGGAACCGTCCGCGGAACTGCTCTCCGAGACCGCCCTGTGGCAACTGGCGTACCGCGTGGTCAGCTCGTGGGACGGGGACCTCGACACCGACCGCAACCCGACGTCGCTGACCGAGGCGGTGCTCGCGCTGTCCGGCCAGCTCGCCGAGCACCTCGTCGAACCGGACGACCTGCGCGAGGCGCACACCGAGCTGGACAAGCTGATCCACACCCTGCCCGGAGGCCCGCGCCAGCGCGGCGGCCCGAAGAAGGATCTCCTCGACGTCCTCGACACCCAGCACGAGCGGATCGCGCTGCTGCCGCTGGTGCAGCGGGTCTCCGAGGCGCTGCGCCGCGAGGGCGCGCTCGACTTCGGCAGCCAGATGTCGCTGTCCGCGCGGGTGGCCGCCGAGCATCCCGAGGTCGGGCGGTCGGAGCGGGCCCGGTTCCGGGTGGTGCTGCTCGACGAGTACCAGGACACCGGGCACGCGCAGCGGGTGCTGCTGTCGTCGCTGTTCGGCGGCGGCGAGGACGGCGGTCTGGCGCTGACTGCGGTGGGCGATCCGATGCAGTCCATCTACGGCTGGCGGGGCGCCTCGGCGGCCAACCTGCCGCGCTTCGCCACCGACTTCCCGCTGCCGAACGGCCGGCCCGCACCGCGCCTCGAGCTGCTCACCAGCTGGCGCAACCCGGCCGAGGCACTGACCCTCGCGAACGCGGCCTCCGCGCCGCTGCGCGAGCGGGGCGTGCCGGTGCAGGAGTTGCGACCCAAGCCCGGTGCCGAACCCGGTGACATCAGGCTCACCCTCGCGGAAGACGTGGAGAGCGAACGGGACTGGGTCGCACAGCGGATCGCCGCCGACTACGCCGCTGCTCGTGACCGCGGCGAGGACCCGCCGACCGCCGCGGTCCTGATCCGTCGCAACGCCGACGCCGCGCCCGTCGCGGCGGCACTGCGCAGGCACGGCCTGCCCGTCGAGGTGGTCGGTCTCGGTGGGCTGTTGCACATTCCGGAGGTCGCGGACGTCATCGCGATGCTCCGCCTGGTCGCGGACCCGCTCGCGGGCAGCGCGGCGATGCGGGTGCTCACCGGTGCACGCTGGCAGCTCGGCGTGTCCGATCTCGCCGCGCTCTGGCGACGGGCGCGTGAGCTGGCGATCGGCGCCACCCGGGGCACGGCGGGCGCGGTCGCCGACGCCGCCAGCCTGGACCAGGCGCTGGAGGCGGCCCTGCCCGGCGAGCACGCCGAGCTGGCGGGTCTCGCGGATGCCATCGCCGATCCAGGTCGGCCCGGGCGCTATTCGACGCTCGGGTACGCCCGCATCGGCGCTCTCGCCGCGGAGTTGACCTCGCTGCGCGAGCGGATCGGCCAGCCGTTGACCGAGTTGGTCGCGGAGGTGGAGCGGGTCCTCGGCATCGGCATCGAGGCGCAGGCGCGCCTGCCCTGGTCGCGCGCCGGCTTGGCCGGCCATGAGTTCAGCGGCGGAGCCGGTCGCGAACACCTCGACGCGTTCGCCGACGCGGTCGCGGCGTACGCCCGCAACCCCTCCGCGACGCTGACCGGACTGCTCGCCTTCCTGTCAGCGGCGGAAACCGTCGAGAAGGGCCTCGCGCCGGGTGAGGTCGAGGTCGCCAAGGACCGCGTGCAGGTGCTGACGGTGCACTCGGCCAAGGGTCTCGAATGGGAGGTCGTCGCGGTGCCGCACGTGGTGGACGGGGTGTTCCCCTCGACCACCGCATCGGGCAGCTGGCTCGGCGCGGTTGCCGAACTGCCGCCGGCCCTGCGTGGCGACCGCGCGCACGAGGGGGACGGCGCCGACGGCGTGCCCGTTCTCGACCTCGAGGACGTCTGCGATCGCAAGGACCTCGAGGACGTGCTGGCCGCCCACAAGGACGCGTTGACGCGGCGCAAGCTCGACGAGGACCGGCGGCTGTTCTACGTCGCGCTCACCCGGACCGAGCGCGCGCTGTACGTCTCCGGCCACCAGTGGTCGGAGACGGGCGCCAAGCCCAAGGGTCCGTCCGAGTTCCTGCTCGAGATGCGGGCCCTGCTCGACGCCGCGGCGGCCGAGGGCAGTCCGATCGGAGTGGTCGAGCAGTGGGCGGCCGAGCCCGAGGCGGATGCGGAGAACCCGTTGACGGCGGAGCCGGTCACGGCACTGTGGCCGCAGGATCCGTTGGGGGACAGGCGCGCCGGTGTCGACCGTGGCGTGCAACTCGTGCTCGACGCGATCGCCGCCCCAGCCGATGCGGACCCGGCCGAGGAGGACGATCCGGAGGGCTGGGCGGCGGACGTCGAGGCCCTGCTGGCCGAACGCGCGCGGCGCGCCGCCGCACGCGCGGAGGTCGCGCTGCCGACCCAGTTGTCGGTGAGCCAACTGGTCGACCTCGCGGCCTCGCCGGACGAACTCGCGGCGCGGTTGCGGCGCCCGTTGCCCTTCCCGCCGAACCCGTTGGCGCGCAGGGGAACCGCGTTCCACGCCTGGATCGAGCGCAGGTTCGGCGCGACCAGGCTGCTGGACATCGACGAGCTGCCCGGCGCGGCGGACGTGGACGGTGCCGGTGACGGCGACCTCGTCGCGCTGCAGGACGCGTTCCTGCGGTCGCCGTGGGCGAACCGCAGCCCGGTCGAGGTGGAGGTGCCGTTCGAGACCTCCATCGCGGGCACGGTGGTGCGGGGCCGGATCGACGCTGTCTTCGCCGATTCGGACGGTGGCTGGACCGTCATCGACTGGAAGACCGGAGCCGAACCGTCCGCGGCGAACGAGCACGCCGTCACCATGCAGCTCGCCGCGTACCGGTTGGCCTGGGCCGAACTGATGTCGGCGCGCGCGGTGTCGCGAGGGCAGGAGCCGATCGCGCTGGAGCGGGTGCGAGCCGCGTTCCATTACGTGCGGACCGGGCGGACCATCGCTCCCAACGACCTACCGGACGCCGACGCACTGGTCGCCCTGATCGAGACGGCGGGCGCGAGTGCCGCCGAGATGTCGGTGGAGGTCTCGGATCCCACCTGATCTCAGGCGGCGTCGCGCCTGACCTTCAGCGCGGCCGCGATCAGCGGGATCTGCAGGGGCAGGCGGGCCACCCCGAGAACCTTGAGCGGCATCGGAATCGAGCTCCTGCCCAGCCAGTCGGCCGCCATCTGCACGTTCGCCGGGAACACCGCGACGAACAGCGCGGCCGCGAGAGTGCCGCCGAGCCTGCGGGTCCGCGGCACGGCGATCGCAGTGCCGACGACCAGTTCGGCCACGCCCGAGGCGTAGGTGTAGGCCCTAGCGTCGCCGGGTAGTTGCCTCGGCACGATCGCGTCGAACGGCTTCGGATTGACGAAGTGCAGGGTGCCCGCGCCTAGCAGGATGGCGGACAGTCCGGTGCTGCGTGTGAAGGCCATGTGTTCGACGGTACCGGCGCGCCGGTCGAGACGGGGTTGTGCCGCGAGCGGGGTGGGCGTCGAATGGACGAATGGGCCCGGAGGAGCGTTTTTCTGCGCTGATCGAACATTTCGCGGGGGCACCCGGCGTCGAGGTGCCCGGCGCTGCCGGTTCCGGCGGGTTCGGTTCCTCGGCGCTGAAGGTCCACGGGTCGATCTTCGCGATGCTCTCTCACGGCCGCCTGACGGTGAAACTGCCCCGGGACCGGGTCAGGTCGCTGATCGAGGAGGGGGTGGGCGTGGCCTACGACGCGGGCAAGGGCGTCCCGATGAAGGAATGGGTGAGTGTCACCGCCGAGGACGACCACGTGTGGTCGGCGCTCGGCCGCGAGGCGTGCGATTTCGTCGGCGCGCGCAGGAGGTGATCCGTCCGCGCCGCCCGGCGTCCGGCCCTCGGATAGGCTGCCAGCCGATGTCTGCGAACGGGAAACACCCTCATGGCCGGTAAATTGCGTGCGCGCCTACGCAATCAGGACACCCTGACCAACCGGCCCGATTTTGCGCTGGTCGGTGTTCTCCGCATCCCGGAGGCCCTGCACAGTCCGGGCCGGGCCATCTTCCGTCGAGTGATGATGGCCGTCGCGGTTCTCATGCTGGCCGTCGTCGTGGTCTATATCGACCGAGACGGCTACCGGGATGCGCAGGAGAACGAGCTGTCCTTCCTGGACTGCCTGTACTACGCGACGGTGTCGCTCTCGACCACCGGCTACGGCGACATCACCCCGATCACGCCAGGCGCGCGCCTGATCAACGTCATCGTCATCACCCCGCTGCGGGTGCTGTTCCTCATCATCCTGATCAGCACCACCATGGCCGCGCTCACCGAGCGGTCCCGCCAGGCGTTCAAGATCCAGCGTTGGAGGCACACAGTGCGCAATCACACCGTCGTAGTCGGGTACGGCACCAAGGGCCGCACCGCGGTCGACGCCATGCTCGGCGACGGCATCAAGCCGTCCGAGATCGTGGTCGTCGACACCGACCAGACGGTGCTCGACTCGGCCGCCTCGCTCGGGCTGGTCACCGTGCAGGGCTCGGCCACCAAGTCCGACGTGCTGCGACTGGCGGGCGTCCAGAACGCGGCGTCGGTCATCGTCGCCACCAACCGCGACGACACCGCGGTGCTCGTGACGCTGACCGCACGCGAGGTGGGGCCGGGCGCGAAGATCGTCGCCGCGATCCGCGAGACCGACAACGCGCATCTGCTGCGACAGTCCGGCGCCGACTCGGTGGTCGTCTCGTCCGAGACCGCGGGACGCCTGCTCGGCATCGCGCGGACCACCCCCACCGTCGTGGAGATGGTCGAGGACCTGCTCACGCCGGAGGCCGGGTTCGCCATCGCCGAGCGCGAGGTCGAGCGCGACGAGATCGGCGGGTCGCCGCGGCACCTGTCGGACATCGTGCTCGGCGTCGTCCGCGACGGCAGGCTGGTGCGGGTGGGTTCACCCGAGGTCGACGCGGTGGAGGAGACCGACCGCCTGCTCTACATCCGCCGGGTCGGGCACTAGCGTGCGAGCCGACACGGGCCGACGAATATGGTTGGCGCCGTGGCCGACTTTGAGATGACCGAGGTGCCGCTGCTGTCGCGGTCGGCGTTGGACCGTGCGGAGGAACTGCGCTCGGACACCGACGCCCTGCGCGCGGGCTGGGGCGACGCACGACTGCTCCGCGTCAATCACCGGGGGCAGGCCCGGCTCGACGGCGGCGAACTGGTGCTCGAGCCCGCCACCGTCCTCGGGCCGGAACCCGTCCCGGGCGCGGTCTTCCTCGGCCGGCTCGACGGGCGGCACCTGTGGGGCGTGCGGGTGCCCGCGCTGACGGGGGACCTCGGCGACCTGCGGTTCGTGGGCGACCGCCTCGACGACTCCAGTGCCGGACTGCTCACGACCGCGATCGCCGTGCTGAACTGGCACGACGCCGCGGGCTACAGCCCCGTCGACGGGGCGCCGACGGTCCCCACCCTCTCGGGCTGGTCGCGGCACAGCACCAGCACCGGGCAGGAGGAGTTCCCCCGGACCGACCCGGCGGTGATCTGCCTGGTGCACGACGGGGCCGACAGGGTGCTGCTGGCACGGAACGGGAACTGGCCGGAGCGCCGGTTCTCCGTGCTCGCGGGATTCGTCGAGGCGGGTGAGTCGCTCGAGACGTGCGTGGCCCGGGAGATCGCCGAGGAGGTGGGGCTCGTCGTTCGCGACATCCGTTACCTCGGCAGCCAGCCCTGGCCGTTCCCGCGGTCGGTGATGATCGGGTTCTCCGCGGTCGCCGACCCGGCGTCGCCTCTGACCTTCGCGGACGGCGAGATCGTGGAGGCGCACTGGTTCGGTCGTGACGAGGTGCGTGCCGCACTCGCCGCGGGGGACTGGGCCTCGCCCTCGGACGCGCGACTGCTCGTGCCGGGTTCGGTCTCCATCGCCCGCGGCATGCTCGAGGCCTGGGCCGCGTAGTCGTCGACCGGAGCGGTCGGTCCACGCGGCGCCAGGCCCCGGGTGACTACAGGCCGAGCGCCTTCTTCACGTCGACGAGGGTCGGGTTGGTGGCCGTGCTTCCGTCGGCGAACTTGACGGTCGGGACGACGTGATTGCCGCCGTTCACGCTGCCGACGAACTCGGCGGAGGCGGGATCGTCCTCGATGTCGATCTCGACGTAGCTGATGCCGGACTCGTCGAGCTGCTTCTTGAGTCGGCGGCAGTACCCGCACCAGGTGGTCGAGTAGATGGTCAGGGCGGTGTCGGTGTCAGTAACGGTCACGGCGCATACAACACCACGCCCCGCGCGAATTGTTCCGCGCGGCTCCGCCGCCCGTGCGCGATTCTCACCCCGATCGGGATACAGATCACGCGCGGGCGCCTCCGGCGCGGCTGTGTCGGTGGTCCCTGAGAGGATGGGTGCCATGTCAGCCGACGCCACAGGACTCGACCCGCAGCAGTCGGCCGCCGTGCTCGCCCCTCGGGGGCCGGTGTGCGTGCTCGCCGGCGCGGGCACCGGCAAGACCCGCACCATCACCCGCCGCATCGCCCACCTCGTCGCGGGCGGGCACGTCTCGGCCGGGCAGGTGCTCGCCGTCACCTTCACCGCGCGTGCCGCGGGGGAGATGCGGGCCCGCCTGCGCACGCTCGGCATCGGCGAGGGCGCGAGCCAGGTGCAGGCCCGCACGTTCCACGCCGCGGCGCTGCGCCAGCTGCGCTACTTCTGGCCGCAGGTCGTCGGCGACACCCAGTGGGAACTGCTGGACCGCAAGTTCGCGATCGTCGCGCAGGCGGCGAACCGGGTCGGCCTGTCCACCAGCACCGAGAGCGTGCGCGACCTGGCGGGGGAGATCGAATGGTCCAAGGCGTCACTCATCGCGCCGGAGGACTACCCGGCGGCGGCGGCCAGGTCGCGGCGCGAACCGCCCGCGGACGCGAGCAAGGTCGCCGACGTGTATGCCGCGTACGAGGCGCTCAAGGTCCGCGGCGACGGCATGCTGCTCGACTTCGACGACCTGCTGCTGCACACGGCGGCGGCGCTCGAGGACCACACGGCCGTCGCCGAGGAGTTCCGGGACCGCTACCGCTGCTTCGTGGTCGACGAGTACCAGGACGTCACACCGCTGCAGCAGCGGGTGCTGGACGCGTGGCTCGGCGAGCGCGACGACCTCACCGTCGTCGGTGACGCGAACCAGACCATCTATTCGTTCACCGGCGCCACGCCGCGCTACCTGCTGGACTTCTCGCGGCGGTTCCCCGACGCGACGGTCGTCCGGCTCGAACGCGACTATCGCTCCACCCCGGAGGTCGTCTCGCTCGCGAACCGGGTGATCGGCGCCGCCCGCGGCCGGATCGCCGGGACCCGGCTGCAGCTGATCGGCCAGCGGCCCCCCGGCCCGGAGCCCGAGTTCGCGGAGTTCGACGACGAGCCGGCCGAGGCCGCGGCGGTCGCGAAGTCGATCCAGAAACTCATCGCGAACGGGACGCCCGCCGCGGAGATCGCCGTGCTCTACCGGATCAACGCCCAGTCCGAGGTGCACGAGCAGGCGCTGACCGAACTCGACATCCCCTTCCAGGTCCGCGGCGGGGAGGGCTTCTTCACCCGGCCCGAGGTGCGGCAGGCGGTCAGCGCCCTGCGACAGGCCGCATCGCGCGACGACCTGCCCGAGGGCGCGGACCGCGGCGACGCCCTGGTGACGCTGGTGCGGGCGGTTCTGGTCCCGCTCGGACTCACCGACGCCGAACCGGCCGGCGCCCAGGCGCGGGAACGGTGGGCCTCCCTCGGCGCGTTGGTCGCCTTGACCGAGGAGCTGCTCACCCACGAGCCGGACCTCGACCTGGCCGGCCTGCTGCGCGATCTCGCCGCGCGCGCCGAGGCCCGGCACCCACCCACGGTGCAGGGCGTGACCCTGGCCTCCCTGCACGCGGCGAAGGGGCTCGAGTGGGACGCGGTGTTCCTGGTCGGGGTCACGGACGGCACCCTGCCGATCGCGCACGTGCTCGGCGACAGCAAGTCCGCGCCCGACGAGGCGGGGATCGAGGAGGAGCGCCGGTTGCTGTACGTCGGCGTCACCCGCGCCCGCGAGCACCTGCAGGTGTCGTGGGCGCTGGCCCGCAACGAGGGCGGCCGCAAGTCGCGTCGGCGGTCCCGCTTCCTGCACGGGCTGATCCCCGAGGAGTCGCCGGCCTCCCGGATCGCGGCGCCCGCACCGCAGAAGAAGCGGCCCCGCTGCCGGGTGTGCGGCAAGCAGTTGCTCGGCACCGCGGCGACGATGCTCGGTCGCTGCGAGTCCTGCCCGTCGAACCTCGACGCCGCGCTCTTCGACGCCCTCAAAGCCTGGCGATCGGCGAAGTCGAAGGAGCTGAAGGTCCCCGCGTACGTGGTGTTCAGCGACACCACTCTGACCGCGATCGCCGAACAGCAGCCGCGTGACGACCGTGCGCTGGTGACCATCCCGGGGATCGGGGCGAAGAAGCTCGAGAGGTTCGGCGCCGACGTGTTGGCGGTGGTTCGGGGCGAGGATCCGACCGGCCTCGCCGAACCGACCTTGACCATCGGAGACGCTTAGGCCGGTCGTGGTGCACGAAACCGCAGGTCAAAAATAGGTTGTGCGGTTCGCAGGAGACCGCATACCCTGGTTTCCGTCGCGGTGAGCTTCGGCCTGCCGCAGTTCGACCCAGCAAGGAACGACAGTCCGCACGAGCGAAAGGGAGGTGATTGGCCATGATCGATTGGAACGGCAGCGCGCAAGGCGTCGCGGTGACCTCTCGTATCGCGCCCGCCGCTCACCTGCCCGCGGCAGCGTGGTTGGCGGCGCCCGAGCGCCTCACTCGCCATCGCGCACACGCAGTCAGTGCAGCACCTGCACCGCGCGCAGCAGCCCTCTCGTCCGTGCCCAGGAGTAGACGCCGAGTCACCACTCGGTAGGAACCCTCCTTCCTCTCGGCCACGGACGCACCAGCGGACCGTGGCCTTCTTTGTTTCGAGCACCAGCTCCAGGCCCGGCTACAGGTCCGCACCACGACCTGACACCACCGAAGAAGCCTAAGGAGCATGACGTGCCAACCGTCACCTGCCGAGACGATTCCCGGACCGCCACGAGCGAGCCGACGGTGATCGGCGCTGTGCGACGCGAGCTGCCGTGCCGAGCCGACAACGCCGACCTCTGGTTCGGGGACACTCCCGCCGAACTGGAGCAGGCCAAGTCCCTGTGCGGGCAGTGCCCGATCCGCGCCCGCTGCCTGAGCGCCGCGCTCGACCGCGCCGAGCCGTGGGGAGTATGGGGCGGGGAGATCCTCGACCAGGGGGTCGTCATCGCCCGCAAGCGTCCCCGTGGCCGCCCACGGAAGGTCGCCGTCTGCGCGTGAACCGCGTCCTGTGGTCGGGTGCCCCGACCACAGGACCGGCGTGCGCTCAGAGCGCGTAGTCGACCACGACGGGGGCGTGATCGCTCATCCGCCGGTCCGCGGCCGGCTCGCGGTCCGTGCCCGCGGCGACGGCCGACCGAGCCAGTCGGGGTGTCGCGAGGTGGTAGTCGATGCGCCAGCCGACGTCGCCCTCGAACGACTGCCCCAGCCACGACCACCAGCTGTACGGCCCGTCCGTGTCCGGATGCCGGCTGCGGACGACGTCGACGAGCGTGCGCGGCGACAGGATGGAGTCGAACCATTCGCGTTCCTCGGGGAGGAAGCCCTCGACCTGGTTGCTGCGCCGCCAGTTCCGCACGTCGTGGCGGGTGTGCGCGATGTTGAGGTCGCCCATGAGCAGCAGGTCCCGGCCGCGCGAGCGGGCATCGAGGCGTGAGCGCGTCAGCTGCCGTGCGAACGCGTCGAGGAAGCGCGTCTTGCGCTCGTAGCGGGCGCCGCCGTCCGGTGCCTCCCGCATCCGGCCCGGCTTCTGCAGGTGCGCGGGCAGTCCGCCCTTCGGCAGGTACAGCGACGCGACGGTGATCGGCGCGTCGGCGAGGTCCACCTCGACGTACCGGCCCTGCGCGGCGAACTCGCGTAGCCCCCGGGCCAGCGGCACCGGGTCGAGTTCTGCTGTGGCGGTGTGCACTTCGCCGGGAACACGCAACAGGGCGGTGCCGCTCCACGTCCGCACCGCGTCGGGAGCACGCCTCGTCAGGATCGCGACCCCGTTGCGGCCGGCGTGCACGCCCTCGTCGTAGGCGAGGTGATACGGCCCGAACACGCCCACCGGAATCGCGGCCGCTCGGGCCCGGACCTCCTGCAGCGCAACCACGTCGGGCTCGCGCTCGCGCAGCCACTCCTCGAATCCGCGCCGCTGCGCGGCCCGGATGCCGTTGACGTTGAAGGTAGCGATCCGCACGGTCGCCCAGTGTAGGTCGTCCTCGGGTGCGGGCTGACCGGCCCTACTCGGCCCGCCGCACGTCCTCGGTGAAACCGGGCAGCCACTGCGTGAGGATCCCCATGTACGGCGCCTCCGCGTCGAGCTGCGCGCAGATGCCGACCGAGCCGAGCAGCACCCGGAAGATCATCACGTACTCGGCGGGCAGGTTCAGCGCGCGGGCGGTGCGGAAGTGCGCCGAGGAGAAGTCGGTGGCCGTGCCTGCCGCACGCTGCAGCCACGCCCGTGTGAAGTGGAACGACTCGGTGTGGATGGGATCGGTGAACGGGCGCAGGTAGTTCGCGATCTCGTCGTCGGTCACCTTCTTGCCCGGCAACACGAAACCGTT
Source organism: Rhodococcus sp. NPDC059234 (assembly GCF_042754225.1). Taxonomy (NCBI): domain Bacteria; kingdom Bacillati; phylum Actinomycetota; class Actinomycetes; order Mycobacteriales; family Nocardiaceae; genus Rhodococcus; species Rhodococcus sp. NPDC059234. Next base: position 8,199 of record NZ_JBHZAH010000031.1, on the reverse strand, counting down.
GGCGCGCAACAGCTCCGTCAGTTCCTCGAATCGTTCCTCGAGGGCGAGGCGGACCATTCGGCCGAGCACCGGCGGCAGGCCGCCGGGCATCGGGGCGCAGGCGCCGTAGTCGAGCACGCCGAGCCGACCGTCGGCGAGCATCATGAAGTTTCCGGGGTGCGGGTCGCTGTGCAGCAGCCCGACTCGCGCGGGCGAGGCGAAGTGGAACTCGGCGAGCAGTGCGCCCGCGTTGTTGCGCTGGTCCGCGGTCCCGTCGGCGATGATCGACGACAGCGGGGTCGCGGACATCCACTCGGTGATCACCACCTTCGGGGCGCTCGCGATCACGTGCGGGATGGCGAACTTCGGGTCGCCGTCGAAGGTCGCGGCGAAGGCCCGCTGGTTGTTCGCCTCGATGCGGTAGTCCAGCTCGTCCTCGGTGCGTGCGCTCAGTTCGTCGAGGACGGGCTTGACGTCGGCACCAGGCATCACCGAGTTGAACAGTCCGGCGAGGCGGGAGAGCGTCTTGAGGTCCGCCCGCAGCGCCTCGTCCGCCCCCGGGTACTGCACCTTCACGGCGACGTCGCGGCCGTCCGACCACACCGCCCGGTGCACCTGCCCGATGCTCGCTGATGCGGTGGGCGAGTCGTCGAAGCTGCTGAAGCGCTCGCGCCACCGCGTCCCGAGTTGCTCGTCGAGGACGCGGTGCACCTTTCGGGAAGGCAGCGGCGGCGCCTCGGCCTGCAGTTTCGTCAACGCGTCCCGGTAGGGCTCGGCGAACTCCTCCGGGACCGCGGCCTCCATCACGCTCAGCGCCTGCCCGAGCTTCATCGCCCCGCCTTTGAGCTCGCCGAGCACGGTGAACAGCTGCTCGGCGGCCTGCTGGGTCAGCTTCGCGTCGATCTCGTCGCGGTCGCCGCCCGCGAGCTTGCGGCCGAATCCGACGGCGGCGCGCCCAGCGATCCCCAGCGGAATGCTCGCGAGTTTGGCGGTGCGGGCAGAGCTGCGGCGGGGGATGTCAGGCACGACCCCCATCATTGCTGACGATCCTGAGATTCGCCTATACCCGCGCGGCAGCCGCAGCGCGGGTGCGGACGCCACCGTCGCCGCAGCAGACGCGCCGAGCCGACGTCGAGTTCGAGGGTGGCGTCCAGGCTCGCGGGGGCGCGCGACGGGTCGCCGCGGACGAGCGCATCCAGCTCGGCCAGCACCAGACCTGTGGTGGCGAGCACGGTCTCCGGTCCGGCGTGCCCGACCGCGCCGAGCAGTTGGGCGGCCAGGTGCGGCCATTCGTCGTCGAGATCGGTCCGGGTGAGGTCGGCGCAGCGCAGGCAGCTGGTACGTCCGGGGAGGACCAGCGGGCCGACCACACCGCGACCGTCACGTAACCGGACCTGAAGGTGCGCGGTCCCTTCCGCGACCAGGTCGGCGACCATCCGCGGGTCGGGTACGAGATCGTCGGCGAGCACCACGCAGTCGGCGGCCGGCAGTCGTGGCCGGTCGCCGAGCCCGCCCGGGACGCTGCGGGACAACCGGATTCGGCCGTCGGCGAGCGCGGCGGCGATCCCGTCCGAGAGCGGCCCGCGACCGTGCAGGTGCACCGACCGCACCACCGCCGCGCGGACGCCGGGCAGCAGGATCGCGGCCTCGTCGAGTTCGGCGAGGATCTGCGCGATGTCGGCGGTGTCGATCCCGACCAGGTTGGCCTGCCAGACGACGTCCGCACGGCTGTGCCGGCCGTCGAGCCGGCGCAACAGCGTGGCCAGCGCGACCGCGGTCACCCCGTGCGGCGGACGCAGCAGCAGTGCGCGCTCGGGGTCCCAACCCAGCTGCAGCGTCCCGCTGGGCCGGACCAGTACCGGAATTCGCGGGTCGAGCCGTGGCCCGGCGGTGGGTGCGGCAACCGGTGTCATGGTCCGACAGTGCCACGGCCGCACCCGAGACTCGCGGGCTCTGGCCGGGTTGTCCACAGGGCGACAGCGCTGTGGCCTGCGTCGACGGGTCGGTGGACTACTTTTCCGGCGACCCGGCGCCGCCGGGGCCCTCGCGCTCCTCCCGCTCGCGTGCCTCGGTGGCCTCGAGCTGCGCGATCGGGTCGTCGAACGTGCTCGAGCCGCCACCGACGACCCGGTCCACGAAGGCGGCGGGGTTGTCCAGGTCGGTGGAGTCGGGCAGCAGGTCGGGATGGGCCCAGACACCGTCGCGGCCGTCCATGCCGGCGGCCTCGGTGAGCTGACGCCACAGCTGGGACGCCTCGCGGACCTTGCGGGGCCGAAGTTCGAGTCCGACGAGGGTGGCGAAGGTCTGTTCGGCGGGACCGCCGGTCGCGCGGCGGCGACGGAGCGTCTCGCTGAGGGCGGCCACACCCGGCAGCCGCTCGCCGAGCGCGGCGGCGACCACCGTCTCGACCCAGCCCTCGATCAGCGCGAGCAGCGTCTCGAGACGTTCGAGGGCCTGCTTCTGCTCGGGGGTGGTCTGCGGCTCGAACGTGCCCTGCTGCAGCAGTTCCTCGAGCTTCGACGGGTCGGTGAGCGCGCTCGGGTCGATGCCCTGCGCGGCCTCCTCGATCGCGGAGAAGTCCATCTTGATGCCGCGGGCGTAGTCCTCGACCGTCGCGAGCAGTCGCTGCCGCAGCCACGGCACGTGCACGAACAGCCGCTGGTGTGCGGCCTCACGCGCGGCCAGGAAGACGAGGATCTCGCGGTCGGGCTGTTCGAGGCCCTCGCTGAACTTCTCGATCGCAGCCGGGAGCAGCGCTGCGACCCCGTTCGGGCCGAGCGGCAGACCGATGTCGGTGGAGGTCAGCACCTCGGAGGAGAGCTGGCCGAGGGCCTGGCCCAGCTGCGAGCCGAAGGCGAGCCCGCCCATCTGGCCGAGCATGCCGAGCATCGGGCCGGCCATCTGGCGGGCCTCCTCGGGCAGGCCGGAGACCCACATCCCGGACACCTGCTCGGCGACCGGATCGCACAGCCGCTTCCAGGTGTCGAGGGTGTTGTCGAGCCATTCGGCGGCCGTCCATGCGACCGTGCGGGTGGCGCCGGCGGGCAGTGTCGTCGACCCGTCCAGCCACAGTTCGGCCAGGTGCGCGGCGTCCGTGACCGCGGCCGCGGTGCCGCTGGAGACGGGGGCGACCGTGCCCAGCTGCTGCAGGGCGAGCTTCTTGGCGACGTCGTAGTTCACCGGCCCGGACGAGCCTCCCGGGCCCATCGCGCTGCCCATGCCGCTGAGCATCTGTCCGAACTGGGTGAGCATCTGCCCGAGCTGCGCAGGGTCGAAGCCCTCGGGGTTGAAACCGAACGGGACACCGCCGGGTCCGGTCGGTTCGCCGCCGGACCGGTTCTTGTCGGGGTCCTGGTCGTCGTCGGAGTTCGAGAAACCGAAGGGCAGATTGCTCATATCTCAACGGTACAAGGCCCGGGCCTCCGGAGGGCCGGCGGAAATCACGCCGAGGGCGAACACGGCCGACGCGGCCCGACCTCTACCCTGGACCGGGTGAATCGACGGAGGGTGACCCTGTTCGCGGCGCTGGTGCCGGTGGTGGCGCTGCTACTGGTGGGGATGTGGGTCACGGTGCCGTTCGTGGCGCTGGGGCCGGGCCCGACGTTCAACACCCTCGGGGACGTGGACGGTAAGCCGGTGGTGGACATCGAGGGCACCGAGCTCGATCCGACCTCCGGCAACCTCAACATGACCACCGTGTCGGTTCGCGACGGCCTGAACATCTTCGAGGCCTTCGGGTTCTGGCTCAGCGGAAACCACGGACTGGTGCCGCGCGAGGAGGTCTACCCCGCGGACAAGAGCCGGGACGAGGTGAAGCAGGAGAACCAGGCGGACTTCCAGCAGTCCGAGCAGTCTGCGGAACTCGCCGCGCTGCACTATCTGAACAAGCCGGTCGCGCTCGAGGTGTCCGAGGTGAGTCCGGACGGACCGTCCAAGGACGCACTGCGTGTGGGCGACCAGCTGGTCAGCATCGACGGGAAGTCCGTGACGACCGTCGGCGAGGTGCAGCGCGCGGTCGCCGACCTCGCCCCCGGCGCCGTGGTGAGCGTCGTCGTCAAACGCGACGGCCAGGACGTCACGGTGCCGGTCACGCTGGGCGCGCGCCCCGGCGCCCCGGCCAAGGGCTACCTGGGCATCACCCCGACCGAACGGCCCGAGGTGCCGTTCACGGTGAACTTCAATCTCGCGGAGGTCGGCGGGCCGTCGGCGGGGCTGATGTTCACGCTTGCGGTGATCGACAAGCTCTCGCCGGGCGAGCTCAACGGCGGGAAGTTCGTCGCGGGCACCGGCACGATCGACTCCGACGGCGACGTCGGTCCGATCGGCGGCATTCCGTACAAGCTCATCGCGGCCCGCGACGCCGGCGCGACCACCTTCCTGGTGCCCGCGCGCAACTGCGACGAGGCCAAGCAGCGGACGCCGGACGGACTGCGGCTGGTCAAGGTCGAGAACCTCGACGGAGCCGTGCAGGCGCTCGCGTCGCTCAATGCCGGCGGCGACGCGCCCGCCTGCTGACGCCCGTCAGTAGTCGTCGGGCGCGTCGAAGGTCGCGTACAGCGCGTTGATCAGGTTCGGGGCGAGGTCCTCGTAGGTCAGCAGCTCCGGCTCGGCGTCGGGTTCGTCGTCGGTCGGCTTGAGCTGCAGCACGCAGACGGACGGTCCGTCGCGAAGGACCGCGGCGATCAGCCGGGCGTCGCGCCTCTCGGGGTGAGCCTGCGCGGTGGCCCGGGCGATCTCGTCGGCGGCGTGCTCGTCGGTCACCACCGGCGCGACCGCGCTGTCGAGGTCCGACTCGGCGGCCGGCGGCAGCACCACGATCTCCTGGACCAGTACGCAGCCGGCCACCTCGGCCGGCCAGCTGGTCGTCGAGAGGAACTCGTCGAGGGCGGGGGAGCCCCCGCCGATGTCCTCGGGGAACGGTTCCTGTTCGAGCGGGGTCAGCTCGGCGCCGTCCTCGAGCTGGTCGAGCAGGTCGGGCTCGGCGGCCGCCAGGACCGCGGTGGGCACGAGGGCGAACATCTGCGGGGGGTGCCCCCAGCCGCCCGCGTCGGAGTAGTCGGCCACCTCGCGCACGCAGCGGGGCAGTGCGTCGGGGGACAGATCGGCCGGGCTGTGGTACTCGCCATCGAAATCACTCACCGATCCATCCTCCCACTCGGGCATCTCGGACGACGCCGCTGCCCGGCGCCGAAGCGACGTAGAGTGGGACAAAACACCACGCGGTCGCCCTGCGCGCCGCCCGATTCACGGGAGTGTGGCACGTGGGCATGCGGCCCCCCACCGGTCTACCGTCGTTGTCCAAACGGAGCCGAGTGTTGTTGGTACTCGCGCTCGTAGCGGCGGCACTGCTGCTGATCGGACCCCGCCTGATCGATGCGTACACGAACTGGTTGTGGTTCGGCGAGGTCAAGTTCCGCAACGTCTTCACCACCGTTCTCGTGACGCGACTGCTGCTGTTCCTGGTCGTGGGGCTGCTCATCGGCGCCGCGGTGTTCCTCGCCCTGTTCCTGGCCTACCGGTCCCGGCCGGTGTTCGTGCCGGTGGCGGGGCCGAACGATCCGATCGCGCGGTACCGCACCACGGTGATGGGCCGGCTGCGGCTGTTCGGCGTCGTGGTGCCTGCCGTGATCGGCGTGCTCGCCGGACTGGTCGCGCAGTCGAACTGGGTTGCGGTGCAGTTGTTCCTGCACGGTGGATCGTTCGGCATCAAGGATCCGCAGTTCGGCCTCGACGTCGGCTTCTACACCTTCGACCTGCCGTTCTACCGGATGGTGCTGAACTGGCTGTTCGTCGCGGTGGTCATCGCCTTCCTGGCGAACCTGGTCACGCACTACGTCTTCGGCGGGCTGCGCCTGAGCGGCCGCGACGGCGCGTTGACGCGGGCGGCCCGCGTCCAGCTGGCGGTCCTGGCCGGCACCTTCGTGCTGTTGAAGGCGGTGGCCTACTGGCTGGACCGGTACTCGCTGCTGTCGAGCAGCCGGAAGGAACCCACGTTCACCGGCGCCGGCTTCACCGACATCAACGCGGTGCTGCCCGCCAAGCTGATCCTGCTCGCGATCGCGGTGATCTGCGCGCTCGCGTTCTTCGCCGCGATCTTCCTGCGGGACATGCGGATCCCCGCCATGGCCACGGCGCTCCTGGTGTTGTCCTCGATCCTCGTCGGTGCGGTTTACCCGCTGGTGGTCGAGCAGTTCTCGGTCAAGCCGAACGCCGCTCAGAAGGAGGCGCCGTACATCGAGCGCAACATCCAGGCGACGCGGCAGGCGTACGGCATCACCGACGATCAGGTGCAGTACGTGGACTACAGCGGTGACGCGAAGGTTCAGCCGCAGGACCTGCCGGCGGACGTGACGACGATCGCGAACGCGCGACTGCTCGACCCGAACATCCTCTCGCCCACGTTCACCGCGCAGCAGCAGCTGAAGAACTTCTACGCCTTCCCGCCGAACCTCAACGTCGACCGGTACAACATGAACGGGCAGCTGCGCGACTTCGTAGTGGCCGCTCGTGAGCTGTCGCCGTCGAATCTCAGTGGCAACCAGACCGACTGGATCAACCGGCACACCGTGTACACGCACGGCAACGGCTTCGTCGCGGCGCCCGCAAACCAGGTCACCGCGGTGGAGGGTGAGAGCCAGAACGCCACCGGCGGCTACCCGATCTACAGCGTCAGCGACCTCAAGACGCAGCCTTCGGATCCGGCACTGCACGTGGACAATCCGCGGATCTACTACGGAGAGGTGATCGCCAAGACGGATGCGGACTACGCGATCGTCGGCGCGAACGGCAGCGCCCCGCGCGAGTACGACACCGACGACTCGAAGTACACCTACACCGGTTCCGGTGGCGTCCCGATCGGGAACTGGTTCAATCGCCTCGCCTTCGCGGCCAAGTACACCGAGCGCAACATCCTGTTCTCCGGCGCGATCGGATCCGACTCGAAGATCATCTACAACCGGGATCCCCGGGACCGGGTGAGCAAGGTGGCGCCGTGGCTGACCACCGACGGCACCGTCTACCCCGCGGTGGTCAACGGGCGGATGCAGTGGATCGTGGACGCGTACACCACGCTCGACACCTACCCCTACGCGCAGCGCAGCTCGCTCGAGGGGCTGGTCACCGACAGCGTGGACGCCAACACGGGCCGGCTGCTGCCGAAGAAGGAGGTCTCGTACATCCGGAACTCGGTCAAGGCGACGGTCGACGCGTACGACGGCACTGTGACGCTGTACCAGGTGGACGACACGGACCCGGTCCTCAAGGCGTGGATGGGCGTCTTCCCCGGCACGGTCCAGCCGAAGAGCGCGGTCACCGACGACCTGCGTGCCCACTTCCGGTACCCGGAGGACCTGTTCAAGGTGCAGCGCGAGATGCTGGCGAAGTACCACGTGGACGATCCCAACGAGTTCTTCACCAACAACGCCTTCTGGTCGGTGCCGAGCGATCCGACGATCGAGACGGACAAGAACCAGCCGCCGTACTACGTGTTGCTGGGCAACCAGGAGACGGCCAAGCCGGAGTTCCGGCTGACGAGCCCGATGGTCGGCTACAACCGTGAACTGCTCTCGGCGTACATCTCGGTGGCCGCCGATCCGGTGAACTACGGCAAGTTCACGGTGCTGCAGTTGCCGACGGACACCCAGACCCAGGGTCCGCAGCAGGCACAGTCCTCGATGACGTCGAACTCTCGGGTGGCGAGCGCGCTGTCGCTGCTCAAGCAGTCCAACAAGGTGCAGTACGGCAATCTGCTCACGCTGCCGATCGCGAACGGCGGGATCCTGTACGTCGAACCGCTGTACACGCAGCGGAATTCGACGAACGCCTTCCCGCAGTTGACCAGCGTGCTGCTGAGTTACAGCGACACCAAGGGCATCCGGGTCGGCTATGCGCCGACACTCGCCGAGGCCCTGAGCCAGGTGTTCAGTCCGGCCGTCGGAGCGCTGGCAACCGCGCCGAGTGCGGTGGCGACGCCGCCGGCGCAGCCCGAGCAGGGGCAGGTGACGCCGCCGGGCGCCGCGGCACCGCTCACGCCGGTGCCTGCGCCCGCCCCGTCGGCCGCCGTGGACAAGGCGCTGGCGGAGGTGGACGCCTCGATGGCCGCGTTGAAGGTGGCGCAGCAGAGCGGCGATTTCAACGCCTACGGCGCCGCGCTCGATCGCCTGCAGAAGGCGGTGAACGCCTACCAGGCGCTGCCGAAGTAGCGTCTCGACAAACCAGAGG